>NZ_JBNNVU010000118.1:0-15142 GCF_050280705.1 Pseudomonas sp. NPDC089530
GCAGAAGCTCAAGCCCGGGCTCTGCGCGGTGAACCCCGAGCAGTACCTGCAATACAGTGAAAAGCCCCAGGGCCACAACCGCAAGGAGAAAAGCCATGGCCAAAGAAGGCTCGGTAGCCCCCAAGGAACGCATCAACGTCACCTTCAAACCCGCCACCGGCGGTGCTCAGGAAGAGATTGAACTGCCGTTGAAGCTACTGGCAATCGGTGATTACACCCAGCGCGTGGACGAGCGCAAAGTGGAAGACCGCAAGCCGATCAGCATCGACAAAATGACGTTCGACGAAGTGCTGGCCAAGCAGGAGCTGAGCCTGACGCTGAGCGTGCCCAACCGTCTTCAGGAAGAGAGCGACACCGAAGAGCTGGCGGTCAAGCTGCGCGTCAACTCGATGAAGGACTTCAACCCGGCCAGCCTGGTCGAGCAAGTGCCCGAGCTGAAGAAACTGATGGAACTGCGCGACGCGCTGGTGGCCCTCAAGGGTCCGCTGGGTAACGCCCCGGCATTCCGCAAAGCCATCGAAGGCGTACTCGCCGACGACGAATCGCGCGGTCGCGTACTCGGTGAGCTGGGCCTGAACGCCGCAGCCCCGGAAGCCTGAGTCCCCATCAGTCAAGGAAGCCAACCCTATGAGCACCAGTGCAGCACAACAGAAAAGCAACGACGGCGAATACAGCATTCTCGACAGCATCATCGCCGAAACCCGCCTGACGCCGGACGACGAAGCCTACGACATTGCCAAGCGCGGTGTGTCGGCCTTCATCGAGGAACTGCTCAAGCCGCAGAACAACGGCGAGCCGGTGAAGAAGGCCATGGTTGACCGCATGATCGCCGAGATCGATGCCAAGCTCAGCCGCCAGATGGACGAGATCCTCCACCACCCGGACTTCCAGTCCCTGGAATCGGCCTGGCGCGGCCTGCAACTGCTGGTCGACCGCACCAACTTCCGCGAAAACATCAAGATCGAAATCCTCAACGTCTCCAAGCAGGACCTGCTGGACGACTTCGAAGATTCGCCGGAAGTGATGCAGGCTGGCCTGTACAAGCACATCTACACCGCCGAATACGGCCAGTTCGGTGGCCAGCCGGTGGGCGCGATCATCGCCAACTACTTCATGTCGCCAAGCTCGCCTGACGTGAAGCTGATGCAGTACGTGTCCAGCGTTGCCTGCATGTCCCACGCGCCGTTCATCGCCGCGGCCGGTCCGAAGTTCTTCGGCCTGGAAAGTTTCACCGGCCTGCCGGACCTGAAGGATCTGAAAGATCACTTCGAAGGCCCGCAGTTCGCCAAATGGCAGAGCTTCCGCCAGTCGGAAGACTCCCGTTACATCGGCCTGACCGTACCGCGCTTCCTGCTGCGCAACCCGTACGATCCGGAAGAGAACCCGGTCAAGTCCTTCGTCTACAAGGAAACTGTGGCCAACAGCCACGAGCACTACCTGTGGGGCAACACCGCGTATGCCTTCGGTACCAAGCTGACCGACAGTTTTGCCAAGTTCCGCTGGTGCCCGAACATCATCGGCCCGCAGAGCGGTGGCGCGGTAGAAGACCTGCCGCTGCACCACTTCGAAAGCATGGGCGAGATCGAAACTAAGATTCCTACCGAAGTCCTGGTCAGCGACCGTCGTGAATACGAACTGGCCGAGGAAGGTTTCATCTCCCTGACCATGCGCAAAGGCAGCGACAACGCGGCGTTCTTCTCCGCAAGCTCGGTGCAGAAGCCGAAGTTCTTCGGCATCAGCGCCGAAGGCAAGGCCGCGGAACTGAACTACAAGCTCGGCACCCAGCTGCCGTACATGATGATCGTCAACCGCCTGGCGCACTACCTGAAGGTGCTGCAGCGCGAGCAACTCGGTTCGTGGAAAGAACGTACCGACCTCGAGCTGGAACTCAACAAGTGGATCCGCCAGTACGTGGCCGACCAGGAAAACCCAAGCGCCGAAGTCCGCGGCCGTCGTCCGCTGCGCGCCGCGCAGATCATCGTCAGCGATGTGGAAGGTGAGCCGGGCTGGTACCGCGTCAGCCTGAACGTGCGCCCGCACTTCAAGTACATGGGTGCCGATTTCACCCTGTCGCTGGTTGGCAAGCTGGACAAAGAGTAACCAGGAGCTAGGTCATGACCGGATACGGCAGCCTTTTCGAACGCCTGAGTGGCGAGGCCGACAAACGTGCCGGCTGGAGCCGCGAGGTTTCCGCCATGGCGTCGGTGGCTGCCCATCTGGGCAAGATGCTCAGCACCCGTGCGGGCAGCGTGCAGACGCTGTCCGATTACGGGCTGCCCGATCTCAACGACATGCGCCTGAGTCTGCACGACGCCCTGAGCCAGGCCCGCCTGGCCATCGAGAGCTTCATCGAAGCCTACGAGCCGCGTCTGAGCAATGTGCGTGTCGTTTCCCTGCCCCGTGATCACGATCAGCTCAAGCTGGCTTTCAACATCGAAGGCCTGCTTGAGGTGGACGGGTTCAAGCGTCAGGTCAGTTTTTCCGCGCGCCTGGATGGCAGCGGACAGGTCAAGGTCAGTTAAGCGAAGGAAACGACGATGTCAGGTAAACCCGCAGCACGCGTCAGCGACCCCACCGCCTGCCCGCTCCCCGGCCACGCCACCAACCCGATCGCCGCCGGCTCCGGCGACGTGCTCTTCGACGGCCTGCCCGCCGCCCGCCAGGGCGATGCCTCGGCCTGTGGCGGAGCGATGTCCGGCGGCCTGGCGACCACTGTGCTGATCAACGGTAAGGCGGCGGCGACCGTCGGCTCGGTGGGCACTCACGGCAACACGGTCACGGCCGGTTCGGGGACGGTGATTATCGGCAACTCCCATTCGCCGGCGCCGTTCTCCGGCGTTGCCGCGCTCGCCCTGAACGCAGTGGTCGCAGCGCTCGTCCCAGAGGCTGCCGCCGCCGAGAAGAAGCTCGATTACCGCGTGAAGCTGAAGTCCGGAGGCAACGCCATCCTGACGCCGCTGGAGGTGCCGGATTTCGACGAACTGAAAAGCGGCGCCTCGAAAAACCGCGAGCTGATCGATTTCGTCATCGAAAACCGCCAGGCCGCTGCCGACACCGTAAAACTGGAAGTGCTGGACGGCGAAAAGCCGATCTACACCGAAACCAATACCGCTGCATTCCTGCCCAGCGGCGAACACCCGTGGCAATGGGACGGTTACGACACCGCGGGCATCCTCGACACCCGGCTCCTGAAAAGCCCGAACCTCAAGATACGCCTGACCGCGACCCAGGGCGCCAGGCAGCAGGTCACCGAAGTGCCGCTCGAATGCTCGGCCGAAGAGGTGAAGTGGGTCGACGTGCGCGTCGATCGCAACGCCAAGACGGTTGAGGTCACGCTGCGGCCGAGCTTCTCGGACGGCGGCAGCAGCGGTTCGACGCGGGGCTTGGCGGCGACGCCTTACAGCACCCTGCTGGGGTGGGCCAAGGAAGGTATCGAGCGTTACTGGTCGCGCAACGGCTCGCGCGGCGGTGGTATCGCCGAGGGCATCACCACCAGCAAGGGGCTGTACAAGGTCACCGTCAAGGCGGACGTCAATACCGCGCCTAAAGCCGGTAATTTCCCGCTGATCGATTCCTTGTCGGCGGACTTCGGCCGTTCCACCAGCCTGGCGATCGCCAGGAAGGTCTACCACAACGCCGGTTATGCCCATGACCAGATCGTCAAACGCCAACAGTTGCCGGCTTCGGTTGCCGTCACCTATGCCGAGGAAGAATTCAAGGAAACGTCCGCCCACGAGTTCGGGCATCTGATCCTGAACGAATACGGCGGCGGCCTGATTCCAAACTACTCCTGGACGCACAAAGACACGTCCACCCTGATGCAGAACCCCAAGGAAAACCACCCGACGCCAAGCACGGGTGAGGTGGACGTCATGCATTACTTCAGCAGCTACACCCAGTCCGCTCCCGATTTGCAGAAGCGTATGGCGGCCTCCGAACAGGATGTGAAAAGCCTGCTCTGGCTGGCGAGGATCGAATTCGATGACTAAGTTCGCCGGCTTGCTCCTGCTGTTGGTGTCCTTGAGCGGTTGCGCGGCGCAACAGGTCTACAACAACCATGTGTATGTCGCGAACCGTTGCGGCCAGCCCTTGCAGATGAAGGTGATCAACAGCTCCAACATGCATTCGCTGGAGCGCACGCTGACTTCCGTGCCCGGCTCCCGCGCACTGGTGGCGAGCTTTGCCTCTTATGGCGAAGACGTGATCGAGCAGATCCCCGCCAACTATCGGCTGACGATCAGCGATGCCGCGGGCAGCCAGACCATTGACGGCGCTCAGTTGAAACAGCGCCTGAGCGGTGTGGAAAAGGTCAGTGAAGGCACTCAGCGCGAATGGACGATCGATGACCGCTCTGTCTGTCCGTGACACGTGCGGTTGTTGAGTGCCCTGACGCTGAAACGCTTTCAAAAAACATAAACAGGTAAACAGACGTGTCCTTCAACCAGTACGACCCAGGCGAGTTTGCTGCACTGCGTAAGCAGGGTCGGTGCGTGGAAAAAGAGGCTGCGCCGTATCGCTGCAACCAGTGGGTGCTCCGTGGAACTTTCTAACGGGCCGGTAGCCATCGCCGCGCCTTCGATGTGGCAAAGGGTGTGGCGGCTCCTCAACGCATTCCTTTGCTCAGTCGGCTTGCTGGCGCTGCTGGTGCTGTTTGCGCTGCTGTTTACCTGGCAGCGGGATACCCCGCCCAAACTGTTCGCTCACCCCAATGCCCTGTGGGTCGGCGCCGAGGATGGTGGCGTGTTCGTCGAGATCGCGAAGGCCGAGGCGCCGGATTATTACGTCGAGATCCGGCACGAGAATGGCGACATCTGGACCGAAGGCTGGGTCCGCTATGGCACCCAAGAGGGCTTTCCGCTGAGTGCCCAAGCCATCGGCGGGTTCGATGGCGAGGCGCTGCATCTATGGACCAGCGTGGCGATCACGCCTGAAAAAGCGGGGGGCCGCTAATCATGGGTGCTCATCGTGGGCGACGCGGTTTCCGGGCTGAAGGTTGCGCCCTCCAGGACGGTTTATTCATGAGATTCACTACCAGGCAGGTAACCCGTGTCCTTTAACCACTACTACCAAAGCGAACTCACCGCGCTGCGCCAGCTGGGTCGCCGTTTCGCCGAGCGTAGTCCGGCCCTGGCGCCGTTTCTCGGCCAGGCCGGGCGGGACCCGGACGTGGAGCGCCTGCTCGAAGGCTTCGCCTTCCTCACCGGTCGCCTGCGGCAGAAGCTCGACGACGAGCTGCCGGAGCTGAGCCACTCGCTGATGCATCTGTTGTGGCCGAACTACATGCGGCCGCTGCCGGCGTTCAGCATTCTGCAGTTCGACCCGCTGAAGCAGTCCGGGCCGGCCCTGCGCGTGCCGCGCGACACGCCGGTGGAGAGCCAGCCCATCGACGACGTGCGCTGCCGCTTCCGCACCTGCTACCCGACCGAAGTCCTGCCGTTGGACCTGACGGCGCTGAACTACTCGGTCAAGGGCGACGGCGCGCTGCTCAGCCTGCGTCTGGAGATGAGCTGCGACGGCCACCTCGGCGAGCTGAACCTGAGCCGCCTGCGCCTGCACCTGGCGGGCGAGCGCTACATCAGCCAGATGCTCTACCTGAGCCTGCTGCGCAACCTCGAAGGCATCGAGCTGGTGCCGCTGGGCGCGGACGGCAAGCCGTTCCCCGGCGTCAATGGCAACGCCATGTCGTTCAAGATGCCGGGCAATCGCGTGCAGCCGGTGGGCTTTGCCGAAGAAGAAGCGTTGATCCCGTATCCGCTGAACACCTTCCGCGGCTATCGCTACCTGCAGGAGTATTTCGCCTTCCAGGACAAGTTCCTGTTCGTCGACCTGAACGGCCTCGATCTGCTCAAGTCGCTGCCGGAAGAGACCCTCAAGCAGCTGCACGGCCTGGAAGTGCGCTTCGACATTCGCAAGAGCGGCATCCAGCGCCTGCGGCCGACCCTGGACAACGTGAAGCTGTACTGCACGCCGATCGCCAACCTGTTCAAGCACGACGCCCTGCCGATCCGCCTCGACGGCAAGCAGGACGAGTACCTGTTGCTGCCGGCCGAGTACGACCTGGAAAACTGCGGCGTGTTCGCGGTGGAAGGGGTGACCGGCTGGAAGCCCGGTGGCCTGGGTTACCAGGAGTACGTGCCGTTCGAATCCTTCGAGCACGACCCGAGTTTCGACGTGCTGGAAAGCCGCCCGCACTACAGCATCCGCCAGCGTTCCTCGCTGCTGCACGACGGCCTGGACACTTACCTGAGCTTCGGCATCCGTCACACCGAGGCCCATGAAACCCTGTCCATCGAGCTGACCTGCACCAACCAGAACCTGCCGCGCCGGCTCAAGCTGGGGGAGATCAACCAGGCGTGCGAGGAAACCCCGGAATTCCTCAGCTTCCGCAATATCACCCCGGCCACCTCGAGTTACGCGCCGCCGCTGAATCGCGACTTCCTGTGGAAGCTGATCAGCAACATGTCGCTCAACTACCTGTCGCTGGCCAACGTCGATGCGCTCAAGGTGATCCTCGAGACCTACGACCTGCCGCGCTACTACGACCAGCACCTGGAAAAGGTCAGCAAGCGCCTGCTGGGCGGGCTCAAGTCGATCCGTCACGAGCATGTCGACCGCCTGCACCGGGGCTTGCCGCTGCGGGGCCTGCGCACCGAGCTGACCATCGATCCGGAAGGCTATATCGGTGAAGGCGACATGTTCGTCTTCGCCTCGGTTCTCAACGAGTTTTTCGCTCTTTACGCCAGTCTCAACTCGTACCACGAGCTGCGGGTAAAAAGTACACAGGGAGAGGTGTACCAATGGACACCACGTATGGGTCTGCAGCCCCTGCTTTAAGCGGGCTGACCCGGGGCATCCGCGAGTACTCGCTGTTTCAGGCCGTGCTGCTGGTGGTGGACCGGCTGCGCGACTCCCATCCGGGCCTGAGCGACGAGGATCTCTACGACCAGCTGGAATTCCAGGCCAATCCGAGCCTGGGTTTCCCCGGCAGCGATGTCGATCGCGTGGAGTTTTTCGAAGAGCACGGGCAGCTGCGCGCGCGCCTGCGCTTCAACCTGATCGGGCTGTTCGGCTCCGCCTCGCCGCTGCCGGCGTTCTACGGCGAGCAGGCCCTGGGCGACAGCGAAGACGGCAACCCGACCCGCAACTTCCTCGACCTGTTCCACCATCGCCTGCAGCGGCTGATGCTGCCGATCTGGCGCAAGTACCGCTACCGCGCCAGCTTCAAGAGCGGCGCCCTCGACCCGTTTTCCGCCCAGCTGTTCGCCCTGATCGGCCTGGGTGGCGAGGACATTCGCCAGGCCCAGGAGCTGAACTGGAAGCGCCTGTTGCCGTACCTCGGCCTGCTCAGCCTGCGGGCCCACTCGGCGGCGCTGATCGAGGCCGTGCTGCGTTACTACTTCAAGCACGCGGACCTGGTGATCGAGCAGTGCATCGAGCGCCGGGTGGAGATTCTCGAAGAGCAGCGCAACCGCCTGGGCCGCGCCAACAGCCAGCTCGGCGAAGATCTGGTGCTGGGCGAGCGGGTGCGCGACCGCAGCGGCAAGTTCCGCATCCATATCCGCCAGCTGGACTGGCAACGCTTCCACGAATTCCTGCCGATCGGTTTCGGCTACCAGCCGCTGTGCGCGCTGGTGCGGTTCACCCTGCGTGACCCGCTGGACTATGACATTCGCCTGGTCCTGCGCCAGGAAGAAATCCGCGAACTGCGCATCGGTGAGCAGAACGCCTGTCGCCTCGGGTGGACCAGTTGGCTCGGCCGCGAACGCGCGGACGGCGTGGTGACCCTGGGCAGCAAAATTCATTAAGGACAGATGATCATGATCAACGTAGACCTGCAGCAACTGATCCAGGCGCTGGACGCCGAAACCCGCCGCGACCTGGAAAGCTCCGCCGAGCGCTGCGTGGCCCGGGGTGGCAGCAAGATCCTGGTCGAAGACCTGCTGCTGGGCCTGCTGGAGCGCCCACAGGGCCTGCTCGCGCGCGCCTTGCAGGATGCCGAAGTGGATGCCGGCGAACTGAGCGCGGCCCTGCAGTCGCGGGTCGAGCACAGCGCCTCGCGCAACCCGGTGTTCGCCCCGGAGCTGGTGCAATGGCTGCAGGACGCCCTGCTGGTGGCCAACCTCGAACTGGGCCAGAGCCAGGTCGAGCAGGCGGCGCTGATCCTCGCGCTGCTGCGCAACCCGATGCGTTATGCCGGGAGCCGTTACCAGCCGCTGCTGGCCAAGCTCAACATCGAGCGGTTGAAGGGTTTCGCCCTGTCGCAGAAGGAAGAACCGGCCAGCGGCAAGCCTGCGGCGCCCGGCGAATCGCTGTTGCAGCGCTTCACCCACAACCTGACCCAGCAGGCCCGCGAGGGCAAGCTCGACCCGGTGCTGTGCCGCGACGGCGCGATCCGCCAGATGGTCGACATCCTCGCCCGGCGCCGCAAGAACAACCCGATCGTGGTCGGCGAGGCCGGCGTCGGTAAAACCGCCGTGGTCGAAGGCCTGGCCTCGCGCATTGCCGCCGGGGAAGTGCCGCAGGTGCTCAAGGGCGTCGAGCTGCTGGCGCTGGACATGGGCCTGTTGCAGGCCGGCGCCAGCGTCAAGGGTGAGTTCGAGCGCCGCCTCAAGGGCGTGATCGACGAGGTCAAGGCCTCGCCCAAGCCGATCATCCTGTTCATCGACGAAGCCCACACCCTGATCGGCGCCGGTGGCAACGCCGGTGGTTCCGACGCGGCCAACCTGCTCAAGCCGGCCCTGGCCCGGGGCGAGCTGCGCACCATCGCCGCCACCACCTGGGCCGAGTACAAGAAGTACTTCGAAAAAGACCCGGCCCTGGCCCGGCGCTTCCAGCCGGTGCAATTGCACGAGCCGACCGTCGGCGAGGCGGTGACCATCCTGCGGGGCCTGGCCCAGGTCTACGAGAAGAGCCACGGCATCTACCTGCGCGACGACGCAGTAGTGGCCGCGGCCGAACTTTCGGCCCGCTACCTGGCCGGCCGCCAACTGCCGGACAAGGCGGTGGACGTGCTCGATACCGCCTGTGCCCGGGTGCGCATCAGCCTGGCGGCGGCGCCGGAAAGCCTGGAGCGCCTGCGGGGTGAACTGGCCGAGGGCGGCCGCCAGCGCCAGGCGCTGCGGCGCGACGCCGAAGCCGGCCTGGCGATCGACCAGGAGGCGCTGGAAGTCCTCGAAGCCCGCCTGGACGAAGCCGAAAGCGAAAAGGTCGCCCTGGAAACCCTGTGGACCGAGCAGAAGCAGTTGGCCGAGCGCCTGCTGCAGCTGCGTCAGCAACTGGCCAAGGCCCGGGAAGCCGCGGCAGTCGAGCCGGTGATCAGCGTCGAGGAAGACGCCGAAGGTACAGTGATCGAAACCCTCGCCGCCGAAGTCGAGGAAGGCCAGAGCGTCGAAGCGCTGGAAGCCGAACTGAACCAGACCCACAGCGCCCTGACCGCCGCGCAAGCCAAGGAGCGCCTGGTCAGCTTCGAAGTCTGCCCGCGCCTGGTGGCCGAAGTGATCAGCGCCTGGACCGGCGTGCCGCTGGCGCAGCTGGCCCGTGAGCACAACGCCAAGGTGGCGAGCTTCGCCACCGACCTGCGGGCGCGGATCCGTGGCCAGGAACAGGCGGTGCACGCCCTGGACCGCTCGATGCGCGCCACCGCCGCCGGCCTGAACAAGCCGGATGCTCCGGTGGGCGTGTTCCTGCTGGTGGGCCCGAGCGGCGTCGGCAAGACCGAGACCGCCCTGGCCCTGGCCGACCTGCTGTACGGCGGCGATCGCTTCATCACCACCATCAACATGTCCGAGTTCCAGGAGAAGCACACGGTGTCGCGCCTGATCGGCGCGCCGCCCGGCTACGTCGGCTACGGCGAGGGCGGCATGCTCACCGAGGCGGTGCGGCAGAAGCCGTATTCGGTGGTGCTGCTCGATGAGGTGGAGAAGGCCGATCCGGACGTGCTCAACCTGTTCTATCAGATCTTCGACAAGGGCGTGGCCAACGACGGCGAAGGGCGCGAGATCGACTTCCGCAACACCCTGATCCTGATGACCTCGAACCTGGCCAGCGACCGCATCGCCGCCCTGTGCGAGAACGGCGAGCGCCCGAGTGCCGAGACCCTGGAAGAAACCATCCGCCCAGTCCTGAGCAAGCACTTCAAGCCGGCGCTGCTGGCGCGCATGCGCGTGGTGCCGTACTACCCGGTGGGTGGCCCGGTGCTGCGCGAGCTGATCGAAATCAAGCTGGGCCGTTTGGGCGAGCGCCTGAACCGCCGTCAGCTGGAGTTCAGCCACTGCCAGAACCTGGTGGATCACCTGGCCGAACGCTGCACCCAGAGCGAAAGCGGCGCGCGCCTGATCGACCATCTGCTCGATCTGCATGTGCTGCCGTTGGTGGCCGACCGCCTGCTGGACGCCATGGCCAGCGGCGAGAACCTCAAGCGCGTGCACGCGACGCTCGACAGCAGCGGCGGCGTGACCTGCGAGTTCGCCTGAGGTGGGTGTGATGTTCACTCGTGTACCGCAACCGCTGATCTACGCCGAGGCCCTGCTGGCGCAGTTCGCCAGCCTGTCTCGGGCGGCCGACGGCACCACGCTGCTGGCGGATTTCGTGCGCGGCGTGGCGGAGCTCAGCGGCTGCGAGCTGAGCCAGCTGTACCTGCTGGATGCCACCCATACCCGGCTGGGCCTGAGCGCCGAATGCCTGGGCGGCATCCTGCAACCGCGGGAAGCGGCGAGCCTGCCGGCGGACTACAACGGTGAGCAATTGCTGCAGTTCGCCCTGTGCCAGAACCGCGTGGTGAGCCTGGTGGGCTTGAGCGGCAGCCTGCACGAAACCAGTTTCCTGCCGGCCCGGGACACGCCCTGGCAATCGCTGTTGTGCGTGCCGCTGGTGAATACGCAAAAGGCTGTAGAGGGCCTGCTGCTGTGCGCCAGCCGCGAGCATGTCGACCTGCAGGTCTTTGCCGATTCCATGGGCCAGCTGGGGTCGTTCGTGCTCGGGCAACTGCATCTGCTGCAACGCCTGCGTCGGCCGGTGGGCGAGACAGCGCCCGTGGCCAGCCCGCCGGTCAGCGCCAGCGGCTACGGGTTGATCGGCAATAGCGCGGCCATGCGCCAGACCTACCAGTTGATCAGCAAGGTGCTGCACAGCCCCTACACCGTATTGCTGCGCGGCGAGACCGGCACCGGCAAGGAAGTGGTGGCGCGGGCCATCCACGATTACGGCCCGCGGCGCTCCCAGGCGTTCATCGTGCAGAACTGCGCGGCGTTCCCGGAGAACCTGCTGGAGAGTGAGCTGTTCGGCTACCGCAAGGGCGCCTTCACCGGGGCCGACCGCGACCGTCCGGGGCTGTTCGACGCGGCCAACGGCGGCACTCTGCTGCTGGATGAAATCGGCGACATGCCGTTGTCCCTGCAGGCCAAGCTGTTGCGCGTGTTGCAGGAAGGCGAGATCCGTCCGCTGGGCTCCAACGACACCCACAAGATCGACGTGCGGATCATCGCCGCGACCCACCGCGACCTGGCGGTGCTGGTCAGCGAAGGCAAGTTCCGCGAGGACCTGTACTACCGCCTGGCGCAGTTCCCCATCGAGTTGCCGGCCCTGCGCCAGCGCGAAGGCGACATCCTCGACCTGGCCCGGCACTTCGCCGACAAGGCCTGCGCTTTCCTGCAGCGCGACCCGGTGAGCTGGTCGGACACCGCCCTCAATCACCTGTCGGGCTACACCTTCCCGGGCAACGTGCGCGAGCTCAAGGGCCTGGTGGAGCGCGCGGTGCTGCTGTGCGAAGGCGGCGAGCTGCTGGCCGAGCATTTCTCCCTGAGCAGCGAAACGCTGCCGGAGGAACCCGGGCTGAACCTGCGCGAGCGCCTGGAGAAAGTCGAGCGCCATCTGCTGCTCGATTGCCTGCGCAAGAACGACGGCAACCAGACCCTGGCGGCCCGCGAACTGGGGTTGCCCAGGCGCACGCTGCTGTATCGGCTGGGGCGCCTGAATATCAATCTCGGCGACTTCGAGGGTTAGCGCGGCATGACTTCCCCCAACGCCTGTTTCGTTTCTCGCAGCGCCGCCCGCCAGGGTCGGCGCTTTGTGCATTGTCTACCCATGGAGACCCTCTGATGTCTGTTCGTCACTGGCAAGCCGTCCTGCTGGCTCTGGTCGTTCTCAGCGGCCTCGGCGGCTGTAGCGGCAACTACAAATTCAACGACAACACCTATCGCCCATTGGGTGATCCGCAGGCGGTCAATCGCGGCAAGTGACCGCAAGGAGCATCATCATGGAACTGGTTTTCGAAATGCTGAACACCAAGCAGTTCGTGCCCACGGAGTTGAGCAGCAAAACCTTCAAGCAGGCCGGCGGCGTGATCGGGCGGGGCGAGGATTGCGACTGGATCATTCCGGATCGCAAGCGCCACCTGTCCAATCACCACGCGATCGTCAGCTACCGCGACGGGGTGTTTTTCCTCACCGACACCAGCAGCAACGGGATCCAGGCCAGCGACAGCGGCGCCCGCCTGCGCAAGGGCGAGCCGCAGCGCATCGAGCACGGCAGCGTCTATGTCCTGGGGGATTTCGAGATCCGTGCGCGCCTGGTGCGCGATCCGGCGACCTTCGACGCCGAAGTCGGGCGTCCGCAGGCCGCCGGCAGCATCATTCCCGATGACGCGTTCCTCGACCTCGACCCGCTCAACGCGCTGGAGCAGCAGGAGCGGGTGTACTCGGAAATCGACGAGCTGACCGCGCTCAACGCGCCGCGCCAGGAGCCTCGCCAGCGCGCGGACTACGCGCGCATCGATATGGAAAGCCTGCTGGTGCCGGAACTGGTGGCGCAGCCCGAGGCGCCGGCCCCTGTCGAGCCGGCCCCGGTGGAGCGCCAGCGCGAAGGCTTCTGGGAGCATTTCGGCGCGGCGCTGGGGGTGGACCTCAAGGGCCTCGATCACGACAGCCGCGAGGCCCTGGCGATCAATGCCGCGCGTCTGCTCAAGCAAAGCATCGGCGGCCTGCAGCAGAGCCTGCGCACCCGCAGCGAGCTGAAGAACGAACTGCGCCTGGCCCAGACCACCGCCCAGGGCGGCAGCAAGAACCCGCTCAAGTTCGCCGTGGACGCCAGCGAAGCGCTGGACATCCTGCTGCAGGGCCACAAGCCCGGCCAACTGCCGGCCGAGCAGGCGGTGTCCCGCGCCTTCCGCGATCTGCAGGCGCACCAGGTGGCGCTGCTGACCGCCAGCCGCGCCGCCGTGCGCGGCACCCTGGAGCATTTCTCGCCGCAGCAGTTGACCCTGCGTTTCGAGCGCGACAACAAGCCGTTGCTGGCCACCTCCGGCAGCCGCTGGAGGGCTTACAACCGCTACCACCAGGCCCTGCGTCAGGACGATGACTGGAGCGAACGCCTGCTGGCCCGCGACTTCGCCCAGGCCTACGAAGAACAGATCCGTCTGATCTCCACCCTTCACACCGAACACCAAGGATGATGCGCATGTCTCGCTGCTCGACCCTGTTATTCAAGATGCTGGCCGCGCTGACCGCCCTGGCGTTGCTGGCTGGCTGCTCGACGCTGTCGCCGTATTCGACCCTGACCAAGCTCAACCTCAAGCTGACCGCCAGCGACCAGCTCAACCCGGACCTCAACGGACGGCCGTCGCCGATCGTGGTGCGCCTGATCGAACTCAAGCATCCGGTGGCTTTCGAGAACGCCGATTTCTTCAGCCTCTACGAGCGCGCCAAGGAATCCCTGGCGCCGGATCTGGTGGCCAGCGAAGAGCTGGAACTGCGCCCGGGTGAAACCGTGGAACTCAAGCTCAGCGTCGAAGAAGGCAGCCGCTACGTCGGCGTGCTGGCGGCCTACCGCGATATCTCCGAGGCCCAGTGGCGCTATGTGGTCCAGCTCACTCCGGTGGAGCTGACCGAAGCCGATCTGACCCTCGACCAGGCGGGTATCCGCACCAGCAACGCAACGCTCGCCAAGGCGGACAAGTAATCATGAACGTGCATAAAGTCATTTGGCAGGAAGGCATGTTGCTGCGCCCGCAGCACTTCCAGCACAACGATCGTTACTACGACTACCAGATGAAGACCCGCACCCAGTTGCTGGGCAGCTACTGCTGGGGGTTCCTGGGGCTGGAGATCGACCTGCAGTTCCTCAACATGGGCAAGCTGGTGATCAGCCAGGCCTCCGGCATCCTGCCCGACGGCAGCCTGTTCGAGCTGGGCGGCAACACCGAGCCGCTGGCCCTGGACGTACCGCCGAACACCGGCAATACCCCGGTCTACCTGGCCTTGCCGCTGGTGACCGGCAACCACATCGAGTCGCGCCGTCCGGAGCAGTCCGACGTGCTGGCGCGCTACACCGCCTACGAGGCGGAAGTGGCCGACTCCAACGCCGGCGACGATTCCAGCAGCCAGGTCAGCTGCGCGCGGCCGGACTTCCGCTTGCTGCTCGGCGAGCAACAGAGCGACCAGGCCTATGTGAAGCTCAAGCTCTGCGAAGTCCTCGACACCACGCCCGACGGGGTGATCAGCCTCGACCCGGACTTCGTGCCGACCTTCATCCATGCCCACGCCTCGAGCTACCTGCTGTCGTGCCTGAAGGAAGTGATCAGCATGCTCAGCCACCGGGGCGACACCATCGCCGACCGGATCCGCTCCAACGGCAAGGTCGGCGGCGCCGAAGTCGGCGACTTCATGATGCTGCAACTGATCAACCGTACCGAGCTGGTGCTGCGCCACTACCTGGGCCTGGAGCAGGTGCACCCGGAAGAGCTGTACCGCACGCTGCTGACCATGCTCGGCGATCTGGCGACCTTCCCCAGCGACAGCAAGCGGCCGCGCCTGGACAGCCGTTACCAGCACAGCGACCAGGGCGCGAGCTTCCGCAAGCTGATGGACGCGATCCGCCAGGTGCTGTCGATGGTGCTCGAACAGCACGCCATCGAGCTGGTGCTGCAGGCGCGCCAGTACGGGATCATCGTGTCGCCGTTGCACGACCACAAGCTGCTGGGTTCGGCCTCGTTCGTCCTGGCCGCCAGCGCCAACTGCGACTCCGAAGAACTGCGCCACCGCTTGCCGGCGCACCTCAAGGTCGGGCCGGTGGAGCGCATTCGCCAGCTGGTCAACCTGCACCTGCCTGGGTCGACCCGCTCGCAGGTGCGGGTGACCTCGTCGGCCAG
>NZ_JBNNVU010000119.1:0-14455 GCF_050280705.1 Pseudomonas sp. NPDC089530
TCCAGGCCGCGGGAGATCCCGGCACAGACCGCGCTCTGGCTGACGTTCTTGCAGTTGCACAAGGTCTTGCCGCTCGAGGCGATCAGCCCGGCCGCTTCACGAAGCGATCTACTGCATGCTGATGATGGAAGGCAACTTCATTGCCGGCTCCGCCAACATCGACGAGCTGGATCCGGAAGTGGCCGATCTGCCGGTGCTGACCAAGACCCGCGAAAACGCCAAGATCGATACCGTGATGAGCAACAGCTTCGGCTTCGGCGGCACCAACGCCACCCTGGTCCTGAAGCGCTGGCAGGGCAAGTAAGCCCCGCTTTCGCCGCATGAAAAACGCCCCGACTGGTTCGGGGCGTTTTTTATTGGGCCGTGAAACCCTTGTGCCTACACCGAGAACCGCGCCACCAGCGTATTCAAGTCCACCGCCAGCCGTGACAGTTCCTGGCTCGCGGCGCTGGTCTGGTTGGCCCCGGCCGAGGTCTGCAGGGCCAAGTCGCGGATGTTCATCAGGTTGCGGTCCACCTCCCGGGCCACCGCCGCCTGCTCTTCCGAAGCACTGGCGATCACTATGTTGCGCTCGTTGATCAGGGTGATCGCCCCGGCAATCTCCTCCAGCGCCGCCCCGGCCGCCTTGGCCAGTTCCAGGGTCGAACGGGCCCGGCTGTTGCTCTGTTGCATGGAGCTGACGGCCTGATCGGTGCCCTGCTGGATACCGCCGATCATCTGCTCGATTTCCTGGGTCGATTGCTGGGTGCGATGGGCCAGCGCCCGCACCTCATCCGCCACCACCGCGAAGCCGCGTCCGGCGTCTCCGGCCCGCGCCGCCTCGATGGCCGCATTCAGCGCCAGCAGGTTGGTCTGCTCGGCCACCGAGCGGATCACATCCAGCACCTTGCTGATGCCATACACCTTCTGCGCCAGCTCTTCGACCTGGGCGGCGTTGGCGGTCACATCCTCGGCCAGGGATTCGATGGACTGCACCGTCTGCTGCACCTGCTCGCGTCCGTGCTGGGCGATCCGGTCCGACTGGCGGGAGGCTTCGGACGTCGCTACCGCATTACTGGCCACCTCCTCCACCGCGGCGGTCATCTGGTTCACCGCCGTCGCCGCCTGCTCGATTTCCTGGCTCTGTTGATGCAGGCCACGGGTGGCGTCCTCGGTCACGCAATTGAGCTCCTCGGAAGCGGAGGCCAGCTGGCTGGAGGAGTCGGCGATACGCCGGATGGTCTCGCGCAGGCTGTTCTGCATGGCCTTGAGCGCCTGCAGCAGGCGGGCCGGCTCGTCCTTGCCGTGGATGCGGATGTCTTCGGTCAGGTCGCCGCCGGCCACCACTTCAGCCACGCTCAGCGACTGCGAGAGCGGCAGCACAATGCTACGGGTGAGGAGCAAGGCCAGGACAATGGTCATCAGGCCGGCGATCACGATCATCACGACGACCCAGACCTTGGCGCTGTTGAACACGCCCCGGGCCAGCTCGGTGGCCAGGTTGGCGTTATCCCGGTTCAGCGCCACCAGTTCATTGAGGGTGCCCGCCAACTCATCGGCCAACTGGCTCATTTCGCCGTTGACCACCGCGACCGCATCCTCTACCCGCCCCTGCTGCGACAGCGCCACCACCTCGCTCTGATGCTCGAGGTAACGCTTCTCGGCGGCCTTGAAACGATCGAACAGCAGGCGCTCTTGCGGCAGCACGATCAGCGCGTTATAGCGCTCCTGGGCCACCACCATGCCGCGCTTGATCTCATTGAGCTTGCTTTCGTTCTGCGCCAGGGCCTGGGGGTTGCGGTTGATCAGCAGGCGCATGGTCAGCGCGCGGATCCGCAGCAGGTCCTGATTCATCTCGCCCACCGACATCACACTGGGCAGCCAGTTGTTGTCGACTTCGTCGGACTGTGCGCGCATGTTCGACATCTGCAGCAGGGCGAACGCGCCCAGGCCAAGCACCATCAACGCCAGTAGGCCGAAGCCCAGCCCCGCGCGCGGTGCGATGTTGAGACTTCTGATGCTCATTCTCCGGTTCCTTCCAATAGCGCTGCATTCGCCATGCAGCGGGCTGCTGTTGAAAGTATCGGGTCACGGAAAATTTGCTTAAGACAAAAACGTGATATCAAAACGCCCAAGCACTTCGATACCTGGGCACAAACGATTCAGCGTACGGTAAAACGCTGCTGAACCAACAAACGGTCGCCCTGGAACACCATGAAATGCCATTCGCCGGGGATCACTTCGTGGCTTTCGGTGAATTCGTAAGCCATGACATCCTGCGGCGCGCCCGGCACCAGTTTCTGGGTCACTTCGAACTTGTCGTGGCGCAGGCCATCCGGAGTACGGATACCGGGCGTGAAATACAGCAGGGTCAGCGGCACGTCGTCGGCCACCTTGCCGGCCAATTGATAGCGCAGGCCGAACTTGGTGCCCAGCCGGGCCGGCACGACCTCGGTGCGCTCGATGTTTTCGTTGCTGCGGCGCAGCACCCGCTCACCCGACTGCAACGCCGCCTTCGGCCCCTCGAACACACCATATTCCACCGGGCCTTCGACACGGACTTCGGCACTGGCCAGGCCACTGAACAGCATCAGCGCCGCCACTGCGCTTAAACGGGTGAGGTGCATATCGCGCTCCTTGATTGAGATGGCGCGAGCCTATGACGCCGGCATGACAGGCTGATGACAAACCTGCATCGCTGCCATCGACCGGCGCCAGGCAAAGCGCGCCCCAGGCAGCACGGCACAGAAAAAGTGGAACGCACGGACAGCGGAATGCTCTATAACTGCACCACCTTTCAACGTCCGTTGCGCCCACTCACCACTGCCCGAGGTCCGCCATGACTATCACCGTCAACACCGAGTCCAGCGAAGGTTTCCGCCACAGCATCCAGATCGACGATCACCAGTTGTTCGCCGACCTGCCCAAGGCCCTCGGCGGCGAAGGTTCCGCGCCGGAACCCCACGACTTCTTCGATGCCGCGCTGGGCGCCTGCAAGGCCCTGACCCTCAAGCTGTACGCACAGAAGAAGGATATTCCGCTCACCGGCGTCACGGTCGAGGTCAAGCACGACAACAGCCAGGAGCAGAAAGGCAAGTACGCACTGCACGTCAAACTGACCCTCAAGGGCGTGCTGACCGACGCCCAGCGCGAGGAACTGCATCGCGTCGCCGACCGCTGCCCGGTGCACAAGCTGATGACCACCGCCGAGGTGAGTATCGAGACCCACCTCTCCGAAGGCGCGTTCAGCCAATAGCGCCAACGCCCGTCCAGGCGGGTTATGCTCCCGGGCATAACCCGATCAGCCTGGAATGCACCATGAACACACCGCTCGTGATCCGTCCCCGTGTGGAGGACGTCGAAGGCCAACCCATCCTGCGCCCGCTGCCCTCGGCCCAATGCCGCAGCGTCGGGCCTTTCGTGTTTTTCGATCACATGCTGCCCACCCGTTACCCGGCGGGCAAAGGCATGAATATCCGCCAGCATCCGCACATCGGTCTGTCGACCCTGACCTACCTGTTCCAGGGGCAGATCCAGCACAAGGACAGCCTGGGCTCCGACCAGATGGTGAGCCCGGGAGACGTCAGCTGGATGACCGCCGGCAGCGCCATCGCCCACGTCGAGCGCACCCCGCAGGCGCTGCTCGACAGCGACTTCAGCATGCATGGCCTGCAGGTCTGGCTGGCCTCCCCCAAGGATCAGGAACAGGGCCCGGGACACTACAGCCATCACCCGGCCGCGACCTTGCCGGTCAGCGACAACCTCGGGGTCAGCATCCGCCTGATCGCCGGCAGCGGCTTCTGCCTGGAGTCGCCGGTCCCCGTGCTCTCCCCGACCCTGTACGCCGAACTGCATTTGCAGACCGCGACCACCCTGCTGATTCCCGCCGAACACGAGGAGCGCGCCCTGTACGTGCTCGACGGCGAGGCCCAACTGGACGGCGAATCGATCGAGCCCCATGCGCTGGTGGTCCTGCCGGCCGGCACCACCCCGACCCTGTTCGCCGATAGCGACTGCCACGCCGTGCTGTTCGGCGGCGCGCCGCTGGACGGTCCACGGCGGATCAACTGGAACTTCGTGTCCAGCGACCCGGCGCGTATCGACGAAGCCCGCCAGCGCTGGGCCGCCGGCGACTGGCCGACGGTGCCGGGAGAAAGCGAAAGAATCGAATTGCCCAAAGGCAAGGCCCCACCGCAACCTCTGTAACGGCCAGCACACAGGGCAGCCAACCGATGCAACCAAACTGGCCACGCGCGGTTGCGGGTAGCGGGATCCCGGCCTAAGGTCCATGCGTTGCATTATTTGCGACTCGCGCGCGATGGCTCGCCGCAGGTCGCTGCCCATACAGTGCGGACTTCCGCTACGAGGCCCTAATATGCCGAACAACTCCCGTCCTGCCGTGCTCGAACTGATCGGTAACACGCCCCTGGTGCGTGTCACCCGTTTCGATACCGGCCCCTGTACCTTGTTCCTCAAGCTTGAATCGCAGAACCCCGGCGGCTCGATCAAAGACCGCATCGGCCTGGCGATGATCGACGCCGCCGAGCGCGACGGCCGCCTGCGCCCCGGCGGCACCATAGTCGAGGCCACCGCCGGCAACACCGGACTCGGCCTGGCCCTGGTCGGCCGCGCCAAGGGTTACCGAGTAGTGCTGGTGGTGCCGGACAAGATGTCCACCGAGAAGGTCCTGCACCTCAAGGCGATGGGCGCCGAAGTGCACGTCACCCGCTCCGACGTCGGCAAGGGCCACCCTGACTACTACCAGGACGTCGCCGCGCGCCTGACCAAGGACATTCCCGGCGCCTTCTTCGCCGACCAGTTCAACAACCCGGCCAATCCGCTGGCCCACGAATACAGCACCGCGCCGGAGATCTGGGCCCAGACCCAGCACGATGTGGACGCCATCGTGGTCGGCGTCGGCTCGGCCGGCACCCTGACCGGCCTGACCCGTTTCTTCAGCCGGGTGCAACCGGACCTGGAAATGGTACTGGCCGACCCGGTGGGCTCGGTGATGGCCGAATACAGCCGTAGCCGTACCCTGGGTACGCCCGGCTCCTGGGCAGTGGAAGGCATCGGCGAAGACTTCATACCGTCCATCGCCGACCTTTCCAGCGTGCGCAAGGCCTACTCGATCAGCGATGAAGAAAGCTTCGAACATGCCCGCCAGCTGCTGCGCGCCGAGGGCATTCTCGCCGGCTCTTCCACCGGCACCCTGCTGGCGGCGGCCCTGCGCTACTGCCGCGAGCAGACGGAGCCCAAGCGGGTCGTCAGCTTTGTCTGCGACACCGGCACCCGCTACCTGTCGAAGGTTTACAACGACCAATGGATGAACGACCAGGGCCTGCTGCAACGCAAGCGCTACGGCGACCTGCGCGACCTGATCGCCCGGCGCTTCGAAGACGGCCGGGTGATCAGCGTGGGCCCGGACGACACCCTGCTCACCGCCTTCCAGCGCATGCGCCTGGCCGATGTGTCGCAACTGCCGGTACTGGTGGACGGTAAACGACTGGTGGGGGTGATCGACGAATCGGATATCCTGCTGGGCGTACATAAAGATGCTTCGCACTTTCGCTTGAGCGTGGCCAGCGCGATGACCGACAAACTGGAAACCCTCCCTCCTGGTGCCAGCCTGGCCGACCTGGAGGCGGAACTCGGTCGCGGGCTGGTGGCGATCATTGCCGACGCCTCGGGCTTCTACGGCCTGATCACCCGCGTCGATATGCTCAATCACCTACGCAGGTCCCTCCCATGAGTCACAACGATAAAACCGCTACCCCACGCGCCTTCGCCACCCGTGTGATCCACGCCGGACAGACCCCGGACCCGTCCACCGGGGCGCTGATGCCGCCGATCTACGCCAACTCCACCTATGCCCAGCAGAGCCCCGGGGTGCACAAGGGCCTGGACTACGGGCGCTCGCACAACCCCACGCGCTGGGCCCTGGAACGTTGCGTGGCGGACCTCGAGGGCGGCACCCGGGCCTTTGCCTTCGCTTCCGGACTGGCAACCATTTCCACCGTGCTCGAACTGCTCGACGCCGGCGCGCACATCGTCTCCGGCAATGACCTGTACGGCGGGACTTTCCGCCTGTTCGACAAGGTGCGCCAACGCAGCGCCGGGCACCGCTTCAGCTTCGTCGACCTGACCGACCTCTCGGCCTTCGAGGCGTCGCTGCAGGACGATACGCGGATGGTCATGGTCGAGACCCCGAGCAACCCCCTGCTGCGCCTCACCGACCTTGCCGCCATCGCGCGCATCTGCCGTGCGCGAGGGATCATCTGCGTCGCCGACAACACCTTCGCCAGCCCATGGATCCAGCGGCCGCTGGAGCTGGGCTTCGATATCGTGCTGCATTCGACGACCAAGTACCTGAACGGCCACTCCGACGTCATCGGCGGCATCGCGGTGGTCGGGCAGAACCCCGAGCTGGCCGAGCGCCTGGGCTTCCTGCAGAACGCGGTGGGGGCCATTGCCGGGCCGTTCGATGCCTTTCTCACTCTGCGCGGGGTGAAGACCCTGGCGCTGCGCATGGAGCGCCACTGCAGCAACGCCCTGGAGCTGGCGCAATGGCTGGAGCGCCAGCCGCAAGTGGCGCGCGTCTACTATCCGGGCCTGCCGTCACACCCGCAGCACGAACTGGCGCGACGGCAGATGCGCGGCTTCGGCGGGATGATTTCCATCGACCTGAACTGCGACCTGGCCGGCGCCAGGCGTTTTCTCGAGAGCGTGCGGATCTTCGCCCTGGCCGAGAGCCTGGGCGGCGTGGAAAGCCTGATCGAGCATCCGGGGATCATGACCCACGCCAGCATCCCTGCCGAAACCCGGGCGCAGCTCGGTATCGGCGACGGGCTGGTGCGTCTGTCGGTGGGGGTCGAGGATGTCGAGGACCTGCGCGCCGACCTGGCCCAGGCGCTGACGCGGATCTGACGGGGTAAACAGGGACAAAAAAGCCCGCTCTGCCTGCACGGCACAGCGGGCTTTTTCACGCCAGGAGCTCAGCCCTTGAACACTTCGTCCAGCAGGTTATGCATCGCGGTGAAAGCACGGCCCGCGGTCCTGGCGTCGTACATCATCATGCCCGGCACATTGGCGTGGGGATCGGTGAAGGAATGCACCGCGCCGCCGTAGCTCAGCAGCTGCCAGTCCACACCTGCCGCATTCATTTCCGCCTCGAAGGCCGGCAACTGCTCTTTCGGCACCAGTGGGTCGGCGGCGCCGTGCAGCACCAGTACCGAGCCCTTGATGTTCTGCGCATCGGCCGGGTTCGGCGTATCCAGGGTGCCGTGAAAGGACACCGCGGCTTTCACCGGCGCACCGCTGCGCGCCAGTTCCAGGGAGCAGCAGCCGCCGAAGCAGAAGCCGAAGGTGGCTAGCTTCGCTTTGTCCACCGCCGCTTCCTGCTGGCTCTGCAGCACCTCGAAGGCCGCCTGCATGCGCTGGCGCAGCAAGGCCCGGTCATTCTTCAGCGGCATCATGGCGGCACCTGCTTCGTCGCCGTTGCTCGGGCGAACCTTTTGCCCGTACAGGTCGGCGATCAGCACCACATACCCCTTGGCCGCCACCGCCTCGGCGATCTTCTCGGCACCGGCGCTGACGCCCATCCAGTTCGGCGCCATCAGCAGCCCCGGACGCGGGCCCTTGAGGCTGGCATCGAACGCCAGGCGACTTTCATAGGATTGACCATCGATCTGGTAGACCAGGGAACGAACAGTGACTTGGCTCATTTCAGACTCCTGATGTGCAAACAGCGGAATGAAAAAACCCGCCGAAGCGGGTTTTTCCTGCGACCTGATTAAACCGACAGTTCAACCAGCAGCTTGTTCAGACGACGCACGTAGGCGGCCGGGTCCTTCAAGCTGTCGCCGGCGGCCAGGGCCGCCTGATCGAAGAGGATGTGCGACAGATCGCCGAAACGCTCGTCGCTCTGCTCGCCGTCGAGCTTCTCGATCAGCGGGTGAGCCGGGTTGAATTCGAAGATCGGCTTGGAGTCCGGCACCTTCTGCCCGCTCGCCTCGAGGATCTGGCGCATCTGCAGGCCCAGGTCCTGCTCGCCGATCGCCAGGATCGCCGGGGAGTCGGTCAGGCGGTGGGAAACCCGCACTTCGCTGACGCTCTCGCCCAGGGCGGTCTTGATCCGCTCCACCAGGCCTTCCTTGCTCTTGGCGACTTCTTCCGCAGCCTTCTTGTCCTCTTCCGAGTCCAGGTTGCCCAGGTCCAGGTCGCCACGCGCCACGTCGACAAAGCTCTTGCCGTCGAATTCGTTGAGGTAGCTCATCAGCCACTCGTCGATGCGGTCGGTGAGCAGCAGCACTTCGATGCCTTTCTTGCGGAAGACTTCCAGGTGCGGGCTGTTCTTCACCTGGGCGTAGGATTCGCCGGTGAGGAAGTAGATCTTGTCCTGACCTTCCTTGGCGCGCGCCAGGTAATCGGCCAGGGACACGTTCTGCTCGCCGTCGTCGCCCTGGGTGGAAGCGAAGCGCAGCAGGCCGGCGATCTTTTCCTTGTTGGCGAAGTCTTCCGCCGGGCCTTCCTTCATCACCTGGCCGAAGTTCTTCCAGAAGCCCTTGTATTGCTCAGGCTCGTTCTTCGCCAGTTTTTCCAGCATGTCCAGCACGCGCTTGGTCAGCGCCGACTTCATGGAGTCGATGATCGGGTCTTTCTGCAGAATTTCCCGCGACACGTTCAGCGACAGGTCGTTGGAGTCGACCACGCCCTTGATGAAGCGCAGGTACAGCGGCAGGAAGGACTCGGCCTGGTCCATCACGAACACGCGCTGCACGTAGAGCTTCAGGCCTTTCGGCGCTTCGCGCTGGTACAGGTCGAACGGCGCGCGGGCCGGTACGTAGAGCAGCGAGCTGTATTCCAGCTTGCCTTCGACCTTGTTGTGGCTCCAGCTCAGCGGGTTCTCGAAATCGTGGGCGATGTGCTTGTAGAACTCCTGGTATTCCTCGTCCTTGATCTCGGTACGCGGACGGGTCCACAGGGCGCTGGCGCGGTTGACGGTTTCCCATTCGACGGCCGGCTTCTCCTCGCCTTCGGCAGCAGCCGCTTCTTTGGGCAGCTCGATCGGCAGGGCGATATGGTCGGAGTACTTCTTGATAATGTTGCGCAGGCGCCAGCCATCGGCGAACTCGTCTTCGCCAGACTTCAGGTGCAGGACGATACGGGTACCGCGGTCGGCCTTGTCGATGGTCGCGACTTCGAACTCGCCTTCGCCCTTGGAGGACCAGTGCACGCCTTCGCTGGCCGCGAGGCTGGCACGACGGCTGAAGACATCGACCTTGTCGGCGACGATAAAGGCGGAATAGAAGCCTACGCCGAACTGACCGATCAGGTGCGAGTCCTTCTTCTGGTCGCCCGTGAGGTTCTTCATGAAATCGGCGGTGCCGGATTTGGCGATGGTCCCCAGGTGGGTGATCACATCGTCACGGCTCATGCCGATACCGTTGTCTTCGAGGGTGACGGTCTTGGCGTCCTTGTCGAAGCTCACACGGATTTTCAGCTCCGCGCCACCTTCCAGCAACTCAGGCTTGGACAGGGCTTCGAAGCGCAATTTGTCGACGGCGTCAGAGGCGTTCGAGATCAGTTCGCGAAGGAAGATTTCCTTGTTGGAATACAGCGAATGGATCATGAGGTGCAGCAGTTGCTTTACCTCGGTCTGGAAGCCCAGGGTTTCCTTTTGAGTTTCCACACTCATGGTCATCAAACTCCAATCAGATGGCATAAGCCGCGCCCGAAGGGTCTACGGCGGGATGTCCACTGAGTTGGGGGCTATACCTGAGATTTCAAGGGGCCAGGCTTTCTTCCAGCTTGAAATGTGCGCGAGCGGTCGCGATCGGCTCCTGCGCGCGGCTCTGCCAGGCGGTGATGGCCACGTTCGCCACCCGCCGCCCCTGGCGGCACAGCTGGCACCTGGCATAGGTGTCGCGAAACTGTCCGGCGCGCAGGTAATCGAGGGAAAAGTCGATGATCTTCGGCACTCCCGGCGAACCGGTGAAGATCAACAGATGCAGGGCCGCCGCCAGCTCCATGAAGCCGGCGATCACCCCGCCATGCAGGGCCGGCAGCAACGGATTGCCAATGTTGTCCGGGTTGGCCGGCAGGCGAAACAACAGCTCATCGCCCTGCCGCGAACATTCGATGCCGATCAGCTGGGCGTAGGGAATCAGCTGCAGCAACTCTGCGTAATCGCCCTGCTCGTGGGCACGTTGCAGCCGGCCCTGGAAATCCTCGCTCATGGCTGCTCCCCCTTGATCGCGCCGGCTAAACCCTTGGCGCCCTTGATGCCCTTGCCCATGCGCATGAAAGTGCCCACCACATGGGCGATGGGCTGCTCGGGATCATCCTGATAGGCAAAACCGCGGGTGAAGATGACATCGGTGGTCACCCGATAGCACTGGGCAAAGCCATACACGCTTTTGCCCGGCTGCGCCGGGTGCATGTAATCGATGCGCAGGTCCAGGGTCGGACAGACTTCGAACTCCGGCAGGACGCACAGGGTGGCCATGCCGCAGGCGCTGTCCATCAACGAGGTCAGCGCGCCGCCGTGAATCACTCCGGTCTGCGGATTACCGACGATCTGCGAGCGGTAAGGCAGCATCAGGGTAATGCCTTCCTTTGACGCGCTGTGCACGCTCATGGCCAACACCTGGCAATGCCGCAGCGCCGACAAGAACCTTGTCGCCCGCTCAAAAATAGGGTTCTGCTCCATACGGCAACTCTCTAGCGGATGAGCAAAGTGCTCAGTTGGCTCAATAGGGAAAAGTTCAATGTTGCTGGCACTTTATATATCTTGGGGTTTCAAGGAACTTAACCCGTAGAGCCGTGCTCGAAAGGCCAGAAGATATCTTCAATAAGGAGAAACACCCCATGCGTAAGACTTTAGCTATTGCCTTGATGTTGACCGCTTCCCTCGGTCTCGCTGCCTGCGATAAAAAAGCCGAGGACAAAGCTCAAGATGCCAACCAACACGCTGAGCAAGCTCAACAGAAAATGAACGAAGCACAGGATAAAGTGAGCGAAGCGGCAAAAGAAACCGCCGAAGCCGCCAAAGCTCAGGTTGATTCGAGCAAAGCAGCCGTTGAAGACGCTGCCAAGGAAGCCGCTCCTAAAACCAACTAATCCGGTTTTAGTGCAGCAACAATAAAGCCCGCCTAGTGCGGGCTTTATTGTGTCTGGAATAACCTCTAAGCCAGCAGGCTGCGAAAAGCCGGACTTGTCATCAACAACAATGAACACATCAGGCCGATAAACCAGATTAGGCTGCGTTGCCAGGCCAGGTCCGCCCAATAACACAGCAGATAGATAACCCGCGCGATCACGAAGACGATTGCCAAAGTGTCGATCAACCAGCCCTGGGTCTGGGTCACATGAGCCATCAGGACCCCAACCGCGAACAACATGAAGGCTTCGAAGCTGTTCTGGTGCGCCGCCACCGCCCGGGCGCCAAACCCCGTGAGCTGGGCCTGTTGCTGACGCGGCAGATGATTGTTGTAACCGCCCTGCTCCTGCATGGCCTTGGCCACCGGCATGCGCGCCACATAAATCAACAGTGCGCTGATCAACATACACCAGAACGCGATACTCATCAGACCGTCTCCTTGTTCACCTCGGGCGATGGCGCCTCCGTAGGGGTATAGACCATCACCTCCAACACGTCGGAATGAAACTCTCGGCGGTACAGCACCAGCACCACACCGGCACTCATCAGCATGAACAGCCAGGGGCTGACGAACCAGGCCAGCATGCTCATCCCGAAGTAATAGGAACGCAGGCCGAAGTTGAACTGGTTGGCGGCCATGGAGATCACCCGCGCGGCCCGCAGGGCAAAGGCCTTGCGCTCCTGCTCGGAGACATGCCGCTCACCGATCATCGGCGCCGACCCCACGAGAATGGCTGCGAAATTGTACTGGCGCATGCACCAGCTGAAGGTGAAGAAGGCGTAGACGAACAGCATGGCGAGGCACAGCAGCTTGATCTCCGACATGCCCTGGGAGGCCTGCTGGACCATGGGAATGTCGGCCAGCAGCGACACCGCACGCTCGGAAGCGCCGAGCACGGTGAGGATACCGGCGAGGATGATCAGGGTGCTGGAGGCGAAGAACGAGGCGTTGCGCTCCAGATTGCCGATCACGCTGGCGTCGGCGATGCGGTTGTCGCGCAGCAGCATGCGGCGCATCCAGTCTTCCCGGTACAGGTGCAGCACGCTGGCCAGGCACGCGGTGTCGCGGCCTTTCCACGTCGCATAGCGGGTATAGCCGCCCCAGCAGATGACAAACCAGAGTGCAGCGATGAGGTGGATCAGATTGGCTTCGACGAACGACATGCAGGTTCCCGGATAGGCGTTGGCGGAGTACGGATGCAACAAGCACTGCTTCGACGTTGAATGAAGAAAAAAGACACCATAGGCCGCCCATAAAAAAGCCCCGTATCGCGGGATACGGGGCTTTTGGGGGCTACCAGCGCCCGCTCGTGACGGGCCCGGGGCGGATAGCGGCTTAGGCCAGCGCTTCGCGGCGCTTGCCCAGCAGGCGGTCGCAGACCACCGCGACCACCAGGGTCATGACCGAAGGCACCAGCCACGCCAGGCCCTGTTCGCTCAGCGGCAGGTGGGCCAGCTCGGTTGGCATCCAGTCCGCCAAGCCAGCGCCCTTGAGAGCGTCCACCAGGCCGAACAGGAAGGACACCAGCATCACCGGGCCAACGATACGGCCCTGCTCATTCCAGAAGTCCTTGCAGAAGCTCAGGGCCACCAGGGCGATGCACGGCGGGTAGATGGCGGTCAGCACCGGAATGGAGAAAGCGATCAGCTTGGTCAGTCCCAGGTTGGACACCAGCAGCGAGAACGCCGCCAGGATCACCACCAGGCTCTTGTACGACAGCGGCAGTACGCGGCTGAAGTACTCGGCGCAGGCGCAGGTCAGGCCGACCGCGGTCACCAGGCAAGCCAGGGAAATCAGTACGGCGAGGAAGCCGCTGCCCAGGGAGCCGAAGGTATGTTGCACATAAGCGTGCAGCACCGCCGCACCGTTGGTGGCGCCGGCCGCCACTTCGTGGCTGCCCGAACCCAGGCGGAACAGGCTGACATACACCAGCGCCAGCCCTACCCCGGCAATCAGCCCGGCGATGATCGCGTAACGGGTGATCAGGCGTGGCGATTCGACGCCGCGGGAACGGATGGCGTTGACGATGACGATGCCGAATACCAGCGCGCCCAGGGTATCCATGGTCAGGTAGCCATTGATAAAGCCCTGGGAGAACGGCGCCGCGACGTATTCAGGGGTGGCGGTACCAATATCGCCGGCCGGCAAGGCGAACGCGGCGATACCCAATACGGCCAGCGCGATGATCTTCAACGGCGCGAGGAAACGTCCCACCGTGTCCAGCAGGCGCCCCGGGTAAAGGGAGATGAAGAACACCAGCAGGAAGTAGGCCGAGCTATAGAGGAACAACGCCAGCGGGCTTTCGCCGGTCAGGGGCGCCAGGCCCACTTCGAAGGACACGGTGGCGGTACGCGGCGTCGCGAACAGCGGCCCCACCGCCAGGTAACAGACCGCCGCCAGCAGGCCACCGGCGATCTTGCCGATCGGGCTGCTCAGCGCATCCATCGCCCCACCGACCTTGGCCAGCGCGACGACGGTGATCACCGGCAGACCTACCGCGGTGATCAGAAAGCCCAGCGCCGCGATCCAGACGTTAGGTCCGGACTGCAAGCCGACGATAGGCGGGAAGATGATGTTGCCTGCCCCGACGAAGAGGGCAAAGGTCATAAAACCAAGCGCCAGAATGTCCTGGCCTTTCAACACTTTCATTAAGGAAATACCACACTACTGAATCGGAATTTAGAGAGGGATTTCCCTTATGGATGAGGGAAATGCTGTCGGTCCGTATAGGACTGACCCGTTTAGCGCGCAGCATCCTTGTGGGACGCAGACGCAAAAGAGGCGGCTAGACTACCGAATCTGTAAGACAAACGCACTGTTTGAGGGCGAACTGTCCGATAAGCGACATTTACGTGTCGCGTTTATATAGATAAATGGCCATTAGCCTCTATCCAAGGCTGCTCCAGGAGCCACCCTGTTCGCGACAGGTCGTTCCTGACTGTCAGAAAGCACAAAGGCCACCCGAAGGTGGCCTTTGTCGGTAGAACGTCAGTTGAGCGCGAGGCTTACTTGACGGTCCAGCCAGTCAGCTCGGCCAGGGCCTTGCCGATGTCTGCCAGCGAACGCACGGTTTTCACGCCTGCGTCTTGCAGAGCAGCGAATTTCTCGTCTGCAGTGCCTTTGCCGCCAGAGATGATTGCGCCAGCATGGCCCATGCGCTTGCCCGGAGGAGCAGTCACACCAGCGATGTAGGAAACAACCGGCTTGGTCACGTTAGCCTTGTTGTAGGACGGTGTTCCAGGAAGTCGCCGAGCAAGTGCTGGACCAGGCCCAGGCGGCTGACGTCCTCGTCCTGCCACTGCATGTCAGGGAAG
>NZ_JBNNVU010000120.1:0-14274 GCF_050280705.1 Pseudomonas sp. NPDC089530
GGCGAAGATCGCCAGTAAACAAAACTTGCTATCTATTCCGGGCGAGGACGCCCTGTTTCTAACGGCGCATTGCGCCCTTGTCGTGCTGCGGAGAAGAGTGCTTGGACAGAGTGTTTATCGAGGGCCTGGAAGTCGACACGGTGATCGGAGCCTACGACTGGGAGCGAGGCATCCGGCAGTGCCTGCGCCTTGACCTGAGCTTCGCCTGGGACAACCGTCCGGCCGCCGCGGGCGATGACTTGACCCTGGCCCTCGACTACGCCAGCGTGTCAGCGCGGATTCAGGCGTTTGCCGAGCAGGCGCAGTTCCAACTGGTGGAAACCTTTGCTGAGCGTCTGGCTGAAGTGCTGATGAGCGAGTTCCAGATTCCCTGGTTGCACCTCAAGCTGACCAAGCCTGGCGCCGTCGCGGCCGCCAAAGGTGTTGGCGTGGAGATCGAGCGCGGATGTCGCTAACTCAGGTTTTCCTTGGGCTCGGCAGCAATATCGAGCGCGAAACCCATTTGCTGGCCGGGCTCGATGCCTTGGACGGTTTTCTGCTGGACATGCGCTGTTCGGCGGTATTCGAAAGCCAGCCGGTGGGCATCAAGAGCGGGCCTTTTTTCAATCTGGTGGTTTCGGCGTTCACCGATCTGCCGCTGATAGAGCTGGACCGCCGGTTGAAGTTCATCGAGGCGGACAACGGTCGTTATGCCCCGGACCGCAAGGGCTTGCCGCTGGATATCGATGTGCTGTTGTACGGCGACCTGGTGGGTAATTTCGACGGTCTGGTCCTGCCCCGCGCTGAAATCCTGAAGAACGCCTTTGTGCTCTGGCCTTTGTCGCTGATGGCTCCGGAGCGGATCCATCCGTTGGCGGTGCAGGACTTCGCGACTCTCTGGCGCGAGGCCCGGATCGATCAGGTGCTGGCGCCCGTGGCTTTTGAGTGGCGGGGCAGGCAATTGACTCCACCGGAGCTGGAGCAGCCCAGGTCGGCGTAGTGTTGGCCGATCTGCGGTAGGATCGCGAGCAGGCTTGTTCCCAGGGGCGGCTTGCTCGCGATATTTCTTACTGCGAATGCTGTTCCTTGTAGGCCTTCAGTGCCTTCAGTCGCTCCCGCTTCAGCGCTTCTCCCAACTCAGGCCCCTTGAATCCCTGTTCCAGCAGCGGTTGTACCGCCACCGTTCGCGCCGCGTTTGCCGCGCCGCGCAGGTAATCCGCCTGAGGATAGGCTCGCTCCTCCAGCCCGAGGCGGCCGCGGGCATCCATTTCACAGGCGGCGATAAACTCCTCGAAGCGCAGGGGGCGACGATAGACGTCAAAGCTTTGCAGCAGCTCCGCCAGGGTCGAGGGTTTCAGCTCGAGGGCACGATGGCCGTGGGTATGGTACTGGCCCACCAGCAGTGCCAGTTCCTGGCAGTCGCGTGGTGCCTTGAAACGTTCGTTGACGAGCTGGATCAGCCTCAGGCCCTTGTGCTCATGCGCGATGTGTTGCGGCCATTCGCTTGGTGGTGTCAGGCCCTTGCCCAGGTCGTGCAGCAGGCACGCCCAGCGCACGCTCAGCGGCTGCTGGTGCAGCGCCGACTGCTCCAGGACGCTCAGTGTATGTACGCCGGTGTCGATCTCTGGGTGGTGGGCCGCAGGCTGTGGAATGCCGAATAGGGCGTCCACTTCCGGCAGCAGGACCTGGAGCGCCCCACAGTCGCGCAGTACCTGGATGAATACTTGCGGGTGGTCTTCCAGCAGGGCGCGGGAGATTTCTTTCCAGCTGCGCTCCGGCGTCAGGGCTTCAAGCTCGCCTGACTCGCTGAGCTGGCGCATCAGTTCGAGGGTGTCCGCGGCCACCTGGAAACCGAGCCCGGCATAGCGCGCGGCGAAGCGGGCAACGCGCAGGACACGCAGGGGATCTTCGGCGAATGCCGGGGAAACATGGCGTAGCAAACGGTTCTCCAGATCCTGCTGGCCGTGATACGGATCCGTCAGGACGCCATGGTCGTCTTCAGCCATGGCATTGATCGTCAGGTCGCGGCGGATCAGGTCTTCTTCGAGCGTGACTTCGGGGCTGGCGTGAAAGGTGAAGCCACCATAGCCGCGACCGCTCTTGCGTTCGGTACGGGCCAGGGCATATTCCTCGCCGCTTTGGGGATGAAGGAAGACTGGAAAGTCCGAGCCCACCGGGCGAAAACCCTTGGCGAGCATGTCTTCGGCCGTGGCGCCGACGACCACCCAGTCGATGTCGGTTACCGGTTTGCCCAGCAGGCGATCGCGTACCGCACCGCCGACCTTGTAAATCTGCATAAAAAACCTCCGTTAGCCCGACAGAATAACCCTTGTGCCGAGCTTTCGGAGGTTTGTAATGGGCTCAGAGGTGGATGACAGCCAGGTCCAGGCGGCCGTAATCCCCTTCGTTGTGATCGCTTCTCGGAGGGACGTGGTGGGTTTTCATCACTTGGTCGCCCTGCAGGGTTTCCAGGTGGATGTCGAACCCCCATAGCCGGTGCAGGTGCTTGAGAACCTCATCGGTGGAATCGCCCAGCGGTTTGCGGTCGTGTTGTTGGTGGCGCAGGGTCAGGGAGCGGTCTCCGCGTCTGTCGATGCTCCAGATCTGCACGTTGGGTTCGCGGTTACCCAGGTTGTACTGGGCGGCCAGGGTCTCGCGGATGATCCGATAGCCGCTTTCGTCATGAATGGCCGGCACCAGCAGGTCGTCCCGCTGGTCGTCGTCCAGGATGCTGAACAGCTTGAGATCGCGGATCACCTTGGGCGACAGGTACTGCAGGATGAAGCTCTCGTCCTTGAAGCTGCTCATGGCGAACTTGATGCTGGAAAGCCAGTCGGTCCCGGCCAGTTCCGGGAACCAGCGGCGGTCTTCCTCGGTGGGTTCTTCGCAAATTCGCCGGATGTCGCGGTACATCGAGAAGCCCAGGGTGTAAGGGTTGATGCCGTTGTAGTAAGGGCTGTCGAAGCCCGGCTGGAACACCACGCTGGTATGAGAGGCGAGGAACTCCATCATGAAGCCATCGGTCACCAGGCCTTCGTCATACAGGTCGTTCATCAGGGTGTAGTGCCAGAAGGTTGCCCAGCCTTCGTTCATCACCTGGGTCTGGCGCTGCGGGTAGAAGTACTGGGCGATCTTGCGCACGATCCGCACGATCTCCCGCTGCCACGGCTCCAGCAGCGGCGCGTGTTTCTCGATGAAATACAGGATGTTTTCCTGGGGTTCGGCGGGGAAGCGCACGTTGTCCTTGTCGCTGAATTTGTCCGTGCCTTTGGGGATGGTGCGCCACAGGTCGTTGATCTGTTTCTGCAGGTGCTCTTCGCGGTCCTTTTGCCGGCGACGTTCCTCTTCCGCGGAAATCGGATAAGGGCGCTTGTAGCGGTCCACGCCGTAGTTCATCAGGGCATGGCAGGAGTCCAGCAGGTCTTCCACGGCATCGATCCCGTGGCGCTCTTCGCATTGCATGATGTACTGCTTGGCGAACACCAGGTAATCGATGATCGAGCTGGCATCCGTCCAGGTGCGGAACAGGTAGTTGCCCTTGAAGAAACTGTTGTGGCCATAGCAGGCGTGGGCTACCACCAGGGCCTGCATGCAGATGGTGTTTTCCTCCATCAGGTAGGCGATGCAGGGGTCCGAGTTGATCACGATCTCGTAGGCCAGGCCCATCTGGCCACGGCTGTAGGACTTTTCGGTGCTGAGGAAATGCTTGCCGTAGGACCAGTGGTGATAACCCAGGGGCATGCCGACGGACGCATAGGCGTCCATCATCTGTTCGGCGGTGATCACTTCGATCTGGTTGGGGTAGGTATCCAGGGCATAGCGTGCTGCGATACGGCTGATTTCGCGGTCATAGGCCTGGATCAGCTCGAACGTCCATTCCGAGCCGGTGGAAATAGGCTGGCGTTTCTGCTCTCTGGCGGTCATGTCACTAACCTGCGCTGGAAGAGTTCACGGAAGACCGGATAGATATCTCCGGCCGAGACCAGTTGCTGCTGGGCGAAAGTATCGGAAAAGGCTTCGGCGATGCGCTCGTATTCGAACCACAGGGCCTGATGTTCGCGCGGGGTAATCTCCACGTAAGTGTAGTACTGCACGAAGGGCATGATCTGGTTGATCAGGATGTCGCGGCAGATCGGCGAGTCGTCGTTCCAGTTGTCGCCATCGGAAGCCTGGGCGGCGTAGATGTTCCACTCGTTGCTCGGGTAACGCTCGGCCATGATCTCCTGCATCAGTTTCAGGGCGCTGGAGACGATGGTGCCGCCGGTTTCCCGGGAGTAGAAGAACTCCTCCTCGTCCACTTCGCGTGCGCTGGTGTGGTGACGGATGAACACCACGTCGATCTTTTCGTAATTGCGCTTGAGAAACAGGTACAGCAGGATGAAAAAGCGCTTGGCGATGTCCTTGGTCGCCTGGGTCATGGAGCCGGACACGTCCATCAGGCAGAACATCACCGCCTTGGAGCTGGGGTTGGGCTGCTTGATCAGCAGGTTGTACTTGAGGTCGAAGGTATCGAGGAACGGCACCCGGTGAATGCGTGCGCTGAGTCGCTCGATTTCCGCTTCCATTTCCTGGATATCGCCGAAGTTGTCCGGTTCTTCGCGTTTCAGGCGTGCAAGCTCTTCTTTGACTTCGCGCAGTTTCGCCCGGCTGCTGCCGGACAGGGCGATGCGCCGGGCATGGGCCGAGCGCAGGGTCCGAATGATGTTGATGCGCGAGGGATTGCCTTCGTTGCTGATCCCGGCGCGGACGGTCTTGAAGGTGTCGGTCCCGCTCAGGTTACGTTTGACCAGGTTCGGCAGTTCCAGGTCCTCGAACATGAACTCGAGGAATTCCTCCTGGGTGATCTGGAACACGAACTCGTCCATGCCTTCGCCGGAGTTACCGGCCTTGCCGCGGCCGCCTCCACCACCCCCGCCTTGAGGGCGCGCGATGTGCTCGCCAGCCGTGAATTCCTTGTTTCCCGGGTGCACCACGGTCTGTTTGCCGCCGCGCCCATGATGGAGCACCGGCTCATCGATATCCCGGCCAGGGATGCTGATTTGTTCGCCATGTTCCATGTCGGTGATGGAGCGGCGGCTGACCGCCTCTTCGACGGCTTTCTTGATGTGGTCACGGTAGCGCCGCAGAAACCGCTGGCGGTTTACCGTGCTCTTGTTCTTGCCATTGAGACGTCGGTCGATCACATAACTCATGACTGCTCCTTAGAAGCTGTCTTGAAGCTCGCAAACGGGCCGGCCGGGGCCGGGGTGATGGCAAGGGTGTCTTGCCGCCCGTACTCTGCCCGAGCCCCGCTGCGGACGTTCAAACGCGCTTCCTGAAGCCTGTGTAGCAGAAATCGCCAAGACAGGCTCCTGGCTGACGACAACCGGTGCAACCGGCGGGTTACTGCGATTTCCTGACCCGCAGATACCACTCGGACAGCAGTCGTACCTGTTTGTCGGTATAGCCACGCTCGACCATTCGGGTGACAAAGTCGTTGTGTTTCTGTTGGTCCTCTTTGCTCGCCTTGGCATTGAAACTGATGACCGGGAGCAGGTCCTCGGTGTTGGAGAACATTTTCTTCTCGATGACCACCCGCAGTTTTTCGTAGCTGAGCCAGGTTGGGTTCTTGCCATTGTTGTTGGCCCGGGCCCGCAGTACGAAATTGACGATCTCGTTGCGGAAGTCCTTCGGATTGCTGATGCCGGCCGGTTTCTCGATTTTTTCCAGCTCTTCGTTGAGTGCCACCCGGTTGAGGATCTCGCCGGTTTCCGGATCGCGATATTCCTGATCCTGAATCCAGAAGTCCGCATAGAGCACATAGCGGTCGAAGATGTTCTGACCGTACTCGCTGTAGGACTCCAGGTAGGCGGTCTGGATTTCCTTGCCGATGAACTCTATGTAGCGTGGAGCCAGGTATTCCTTCAGGAAGCGCAGGTAGCGCTCGCGGGTTTCGGCCTGGAACTGCTCCTGTTCGATCTGTTGCTCGAGCACATAGAGCAGGTGCACCGGGTTGGCCGCGATCTCGTGGGGGTCGAAGTTGAAGACCTTCGACAGGATCTTGAAGGCGAAGCGGGTCGAGAGGCCGTTCATGCCTTCATCCACGCCGGCGGCGTCGCGGTACTCCTGGATCGACTTGGCTTTCGGATCGGTGTCCTTGAGGTTCTCGCCGTCGTAGACGCGCATTTTCGAGTAGATGTTCGAGTTCTCCGGCTCCTTGAGGCGTGAGAGCACGGTGAATTGAGCGAGCATTTTCAGGGTGTCGGGGGCGCAATGGGCCCTGGACAGGGAGCTGTTGAACAGCAGCTTGTCGTAGATTTTGACTTCGTCGCTGACCCGCAGGCAGTACGGGACCTTGACGATATAGATCCGGTCGATGAAGGCTTCGTTGTTCTTGTTGTTGCGGAAGGTGTGCCATTCCGATTCGTTGGAGTGGGCCAGCAGGATACCGGTGAACGGGATCGCGCCCAGCCCCTCGGTGCTGTTGTAGTTGCCTTCCTGGGTGGCCGTCAGCAATGGGTGCAGCACCTTGATCGGTGCCTTGAACATTTCGACGAACTCCATCAGGCCCTGGTTGGACCGGCACAGTGCGCCCGAATAGCTGTAGGCGTCGGCATCGTTCTGTGGGAACTCCTCCAGCTTGCGGATATCGACCTTGCCCACCAGGGCGGAAATGTCCTGGTTGTTCTCGTCCCCCGGTTCGGTCTTGGCGACGGCGATCTGGTTGAGGATCGAGGGGTAGAGCTTGACCACTCGGAACTGGCTGATATCGCCCCCGAACTCGGACAGGCGCTTGGTGGCCCAGGGCGACATGATGGTGTTCAGGTAGCGCCGTGGAATACCGAAATCTTCCTCGAGGATCGCGCCATCTTCCGTGGCGTTGAACAGCCCGAGCGGCGATTCGAATACCGGCGAGCCCTTGATGGCGTAGAAGGGCACCTTTTCAATCAGCTGCTTGAGCTTTTCGGCCAGGGACGATTTACCGCCGCCGACGGGGCCGAGCAGGTAAAGGATCTGTTTCTTTTCTTCCAGGCCCTGAGCGGCATGGCGGAAGTAGGAAACGATCTGGTCGATGCATTCTTCCATGCCGTGGAAGTCTTCAAAGGCCGGATAGCGACGGATCACCTTGTTGGAGAAGATCCGCGACAGTCTCGAATTGGTCGAGGTGTCCAGCAGTTCCGGTTCGCCGATGGCCAGAAGCAGGCGTTCGGCGGACGACGCGTAGGCGCTGCGATCCTTTTTGCAGAGTTCCAGGTACTCCTGTAGCGAGAACTCTTCCTGGCGTGTGGATTCGAAGCGTTGTTGGAAGTGGCTAAAAATACTCATGACGTCACCTCGCTCGATACGTGGAGCCGACGTCGGATCAGTCAGTCAAGTGCTGGCACGCAACCGGGAGTCCGGCTGCTGTTTACCCCCCAGAACACTTTCAAAGCTATCGACCTTGAAAGCTAGTACCGATGACCCGCACGCCGGTGTACCGGCTCTCCCCTGTATGGATGGCCTGAGGCTAAGGATAGTTCGGAATCGGGGAGGTAAAGGTGGAATACGCGATTTGTTCAAGTGACCGTTCGTCACCTGTGGCGCCAGCCCGCGAATGGCGCGGGCTAGAGCATCGGAAAAAAATTATTCGGCGCCGCCCTGGGCGGTTTCCGCGGGGTAGGTGGATCGCCACAGTTCGAAACCGCCGTCCAGGCTGTAGACGTCGGAGAAGCCCTGGCTGATCAGGTAGGCCGCCGCGCTCTGGCTGGAGTTGCCGTGATAGCAGACGACCACCAGCGGGGCATCGAGATCGGCGCTGCGGATGAAGTCGGAGATGGAGTGGTTGTCCAGGTGCCTGGAGCCGCTGATGTGGTTCAGGGCAAAGGTCTGCGGGTCGCGGATATCGACCACCACGGCGCCTTGCTTGCGCAGGGCCTGGGCTTGTTCTGGGGGGATGCGTTTGAATTCGCTCATGGCGGGCTCCTGGGCCTGGTGGAAAGCGCAGTCTAGCGCTTGGCCGTGGTTGGCATGGGTTCGGGGATGGATGGAGCGGCCTGGGCCTTGAGGTGGCCGTGGGCGTCACACTCGCATTCCAGGCGTTGGCCGGTGTCGACGTTCAGCAGGGTCAGGGCGCCGCCCCAGACGCAGCCGGTGTCCAGGGCAGAGACGCCGGGCTCCTGGCAATTGCCTTCGAGGGCGGCCCAGTGACCGAAGATGATCTTCAGGTCCCGGGTCTTGCGTTCCTTGTGTTCGAACCAGGGGGCATAGCCCGGTGGCGCGGTTTCTGGTCCTTCCTTGCCTTTGAGGTCGAGCTTGCCGTCGCGGGTGCAGAAGCGCATGCGGGTGAAATAGTTGGTGATGACCCGTAGGCGGGTCACGCCTTTGAGTTCGCCGTCCCATTTCGTCGGTTCGTTGCCGTACATGCCGTCCAGGTAGGGTTCGAAACGGTTGTCGTCACGCAGGGCCTCTTCGACCTCGGCGGCGCATTTGAGGGCCTTTTTCAGTGACCACTGGGGCGGTATCCCGGCATGCACCAGGGCCACGTTGCGCTGTTCGTCATAGTGCATCAGCTTTTGCTGGCGCAGCCATTGGAGCAGTTCCTCGCCATCCGGGGCGTTGAGGATCTCGCTCAGGGTATCGGCTTTCTTCAGGCGCTCGATGTTGCGCCAGGCGGCCAGCAGGTGCAGGTCGTGGTTACCCAGCACGCACACCAGGGCGTCGCGCATGGCATACAGAAAACGCAGGGTTTCCAGCGACTGCGGGCCACGGTTGACCAGGTCGCCGACCAGCCACAGGCGATCCCTGGCCGGGTCGAAGGCGACCTTTTCAAGCAGGCACTGCAACGGTTCCAGGCAGCCTTGCAGGTCGCCGACGGCGTAGGTCGTCATCAGTGCAGGGCTCCGGGTACGGCCAGGCGGAACGGGGCGATGATGGCGTCGAAGTGTTTGCCGTCTTCGGCGAGCATCTGATAACTGCCCTGCATATTCCCAACGCGCGTGGTCATGACCGTGCCGCTGCTATAGGTGTGGCTTTGACCCGGGGCGATCAGCGGCTGCTGGCCCACCACGCCGGCACCGCGAACTTCCTCGACATGCCCGTCGCCATCGGTGATCACCCAGTGCCGGGAGAGCAGTTTGGCGGGCAGCAGGCCATTGTTCTGGATAGTGATGGTGTAGGCGAAGGCAAAGCGGTTCTGTTCGGGTTGCGACTGTTCGGCAAGGAAGCGGGTGACGACGCTGACGTCGATCTGATAGCGAGGATCGGACATGCAAGAGGCCTTTAAAACAAAGCGGGAGGCGGGGCAAAGCTGATGGAAGTCAGTCTAGGCCAAGTATCGGGTAGTAAACCAGACGTGGAGCCTGGCGTCTTACCCGATAGCGCGGGTGGCATGTCAGTTGGCGCTGGCAGTCCCTGGTGCTTGCTCGCTGAGTTTGTCGGCCAGGCGAACGAAGGCGGCCAGGTCCAGTTGTTCCGGACGCAGGCTGCCGTCGACGCCGGCGGCTTCGATCTCAGCGCTGGAGAGCAGGGCCTTGAGGGTATTGCGCAGAGTCTTGCGGCGCTGGTTGAAGGCCTCGCGAACGATGCGCTCCAGCAGGCGGTGATCCTTGGCCGGGTGCGGCAGCACGGTGTGTGGCACCAGGCGGACGATCGCCGAGTCGACCTTCGGTGGCGGGTTGAATGCGCCAGGGCCGACGTTGAACAGGTGCTCCACGCGGCAGTGGTACTGGACCATGATCGACAGGCGGCCCCAGTCACCGCCGCCCGGGCCCGCGGCGAGACGCTCGACCACTTCTTTCTGCAGCATGAAGTGCATGTCGCGGATCAGCCCGGCGTTCTGCAGCAGGTGAAAAATCAACGGGGTGGAGATGTTGTAAGGCAGGTTGCCGACCACGCGCAGGCTGCCGGGTGCGGCATTCAGGCTGTTGAAGTCGAACTTCAGGGCATCGCCCTGGTGCAGGCTGAAATTGTCTCTGCCTGCGAACTGCTGGTTGAGGATCGGTACCAGATCCTTGTCCAGCTCGACCACATCCAGTTGGGCGCCGCTGTTGAGCAGGCCCTCGGTCAGTGCGCCCTGGCCCGGGCCGATTTCCAGCATGCGGTCGCCGGACTTGGCATTGATGGAGCGCAGGATGCGGTCGATCACGCCGGCGTCATGCAGAAAGTTCTGGCCGAAGCGCTTGCGCGCCCGGTGCTGGTATTGCTCGGTCATAAACGGGTCTCGGCCATCTGGTAGGCGGTTTCCAGGGCGACTTTCAGGCTGCCGGTATCGATCTTGCCGCTGCCGGCCAGGTCCAGGGCGGTGCCGTGGTCGACCGAGGTGCGGATGATCGGCAGGCCCAGCGTCACGTTGACCGCGGCGCCGAAACCTTTGTATTTCAGCACGGGCAGCCCCTGGTCATGGTACATCGCCAGCACTGCGTCGCAGTGCTCCAGATATTTGGGGGTAAACAGAGTGTCGGCGGGCAGGGGACCGCGCAGGTCCATGCCTTCGTGGCGCAGACGCTCCAGGGTAGGTTCGATGATGTCGATTTCTTCATGGCCCAGGTGTCCGCCTTCGCCGGCATGCGGGTTGAGCCCGCAGACCAGGATGCGTGGCTGGGCGATGCCGAATTTGTTGCGCAGGTCGGCATGCAGGATGCGTGTGACCCGCTCCAGGCGTTCCGGGGTAATGGCGTCGGCGATGTCCCGCAGGGGCAGATGGGTGGTCACCAGTGCGACCCGCAGGCCATGGGTGGCCAGCATCATCACCACTTGTTCGGTCTGCGTCAGGTCGGCGAGAAATTCGGTATGGCCGGAAAAGGCGATGCCGGATTCGTTGATCACGCCCTTGTGCACCGGGGCGGTAATCATGCCGTCGAAATGCCCGTCCAGGCAGCCTTGGCCGGCCCGGGTCAGGGTTTCCAGGACGAATGCGGCGTTGGCCTTGTCCAGCTGGCCGGCAACGACCTTGGCCGCTAGCGGGGTATCCCAGACATACAGGCTGCCAGCGGCAGCCGGCTGGTCCGGCCAGCAGTCAGGGCCAACCGCGATCAGACTGACGGCCACACCCAGCTGCGCGGCCCGCTCGGCAAGCAGGTCGCGGCTGGTGATGGCAATCAGGGGATGTGGCTGTTGTTGCGAGGCGAGCAGCAGGCACAGGTCGGGACCTATGCCGGCTGGCTCGCCGGGGGTGAGCGCGAAACGCTTGGGTTTCACTGTGCCGCCTGGTCAGCGCCAGGAAGTTTGATCTCGACGTAGGCTTCATCGCGAATCTGGCGCAGCCAGGTTTGCAGCTCTTCGTCGTATTTGCGGTTACGCAGCACGGTCATCGCTTGCTGTTCGCGGGCCTGGCTAGTGCTGTCGGTGGCGCGGCGGCCAAGGACTTCCAGTACGTGCCAGCCATACGGGCTCTGGAACGGCTTGGACAACTGACCTTGTGGGGTCTTGGCCATCACGTCGCGGAACTCGGGTACCAGGGCGTTCGGATCGATCCAGTTGAGGTCGCCGCCGTTGAGGGCGGAACCCGGGTCTTCCGAATAGCTTTTCGCCAGTTCGGCAAAGTCTTCGCCGGCTTCGATGCGATCGTAGAGCTTTTGCGCCAGGCGCTTGGTCTCTTCTTCGCTGCGGATTTCGCTTGGCTTGATCAGGATGTGACGGACATGTACTTCGTCCCGCACCTGATTGCCGCCGCCGCGTTTTGCCAGCAGCTTCAGGATGATGAAGCCGCCTGGGGTACGGGCTGGCTGAGTGATGTCACCCACGGCCATGGCGCTCAGTTCGCGATCGAACGGCGGGGGCAGTTGAGCGGCTTTACGCCAGCCCATGTCACCGCCTTCCAGGGCGTTGTCGCTGCCCGAACGGGCGATTGCCAGCTGAGCGAAGTCAGCGCCTTGCTTGAGCTGCTGATAGACGTCCATGGCCTGGCGCGCGGCGCTCTGAATCGCTTCGGAGTTGGCGCTTTCCGGGGTTGGGATCAGGATATTGGCCAGGTGCAGTTCTTCCGACAGTTGCATCTTGCCCAGGTCGGAGGCGAGGAAGTTCTTCACTTCCTGCTCGGAAACCTGGATGCGTTCGGCAACCCGGCGCTGACGCACGCGGCTGATGACCATCTCGCGACGGATCTGCTCACGGGCATCCTGGTAGGACAGGCCATCGCGCGCGAGGGCAGCGCGGAACTGCTCGGGAGTCATGTTGTTACGCTGGGCAATGGTGCCAACAGCCTGGTTCAGCTCTTCATCGGTGATGCGGATGCCGGAACGATCGCCGATCTGCAGTTGCAGGTTTTCGACGATCAGGCGCTCCAGCACCTGTTGGTTCAGGACATCGGCGGGCGGCATACCGCCGCCACGCTTGGCGATGGTTTGCTGAACTTCGTGAACCCGTTGGTCCAGCTGGCTCTGCATGACCACGTCGTTGTCGACGATGGCTACCACTTTGTCGATAGGTTGTACCGCGGCGTTAGCCGCGGTGCCCAGGAACAGCGCGCCCAGCATCAGCGGGCGCAGACAATCAGAAAGCTTGGTCTTCACGTTCACGGTAACCTTGAATGCCTTTGTCGAGGAAGCTCTCTACCTTGGAACCAGTGAGGCCGCCGAGTCCTTTCAGGACAATTTGAAGGAAGAGGCCATGGTCGCCTTTCTCGTTCGAAGGGGCGTCTTGACTGAACTCGTCATACTTGACCCAGTAACGGTTGATCAGGCGCAGTTTCCAGCAGCAGTTGTCGTATTCGAAACCACCGAAGGCATCGAGAGTACGGTTGCGGTTGTAGTCGTACTGCCAGCGGCTGATCAGGTTCCACTGCGGCACGATCGGCCACATCACCGAGAAATCGTGCTGCTTGATCTTGTAGTAGTCCTTCACGTAACCAGGTTGACCAGGCGTACCGTAGTCGCCGCCGCCCACGGACCATTTGCCGGTGGACTGGTCGTAACGGACCAGGTCGTTGCGATAGCGATAACCGGCGTTGATGACCTTGTTCGGATTGTCTTCCGGCTGGTAGTGGAACATTGCACTGCCGGAGCGCGGGCTGCGGGTATCCGGATCCCAGTTGTAGTCGGCAGTGGTGCGCCAGTCGCGGTTCCAGCGGTACACGTATTCCAGTGCATAAGGAGAAACGTTGGAATGCGCGTCTTCGCGGATTTTCGCATCGATGCCCGGCAGTTGAACTTCGCGGTCCTTGAAGTACAAGGCCTGGCCGACGCTGATGCGCTGACGTTCGAAGCCGTTTTCTTCGATCCAGCGGTTGGTGATGCCGAGCGACAGTTTGTTCTCGTCGCCTACACGGTCGGAGCCGGAGAAGCGGTTTTCACGGAACAGCGACGAGTAATTGAACGTCGACTCGCCAGTATCGAATACCGGAATGTCGCTCTGGTCTTTCTCTGGTACGTAGAGATAGTAGAGGCGTGGTTCCAGGGTTTGACGATAGTTCTTGCCGAACCATTGGGTGTCGCGGTCGAAGTACAGGCCGCTGTCGATGCTGGCGATAGGTACGCCACGATTCTGATTGCGGCTGTAGGTACCGTTCAGACGATCCCCTTCAGAATTCTGACCAGCGATATCGGCTTTGCCTTTGTTATCAAGATCAAGATCGTACTGAGTGTACTGATACTTGAGAGATGGTTTCAGGAAACCATAAGTCCAGTTGAGGGGAAGACTTACAGATGGTGCAAGATTGAGACGATTACCATTGGCTCGAGCCAGGCCGAAGATATTGGTGTCTAGGCGAGGAGTGCTCCCACCATTTTCATCAATATAATTACCTGTTTTAAGGTCCCGATCGAACCTGACAATCTCAGACTCGTACTGGAGGTCCAGCCCGCCTGGATGCTGCGGCAGGAAACCATTCAAGGTGATTTGCGGTAGACGGTTATAAGGCGTGATGTTGGAAACCGTGGCCAGCTCGTAGGCCTGGGCATTGAGCCGCGCGGTATAGGTATCACCACGGTAGGTCACTGCGCCCTGCTGGTTGATGTAGTCACGGCTTTCCACGCCGATCTGGTCGCTTTGCAGATCCTGGAAGTAGTACGGATCGCTGATCTTGGTGTAGTCGACCTGGGTCATTACACGGGAATCGAGCCCACCCTTGTGCTGCCAGTTGTACATGTAGCGGGTTTTTTCGGAGTCCGACTGCAGCTTGCGGTCGTCGTTCTCGTCGTTGAGGTAAGCCGCGCCGAACTGACCTTCGCTGGACTTGGTCAGGTAGCGGAATTCGCCTTCCATCAACAGGCCGCGCTTGCTCATGTAGCGCGGGTACAACGTGGCATCGTAGTTCGGCGCCAGGTTGTGCTGATGCTGCTGCTCGGGCTGATGATGCAACGGCGCCGCCATTACCTGGAACGCATCGCCTTCGAAGCCAAT
>NZ_JBNNVU010000121.1:0-14225 GCF_050280705.1 Pseudomonas sp. NPDC089530
AGCGACGGCAACACGAACAGCGCGCCGGCGATTATCCCGCCCCAGGTGCGGTGCATCAGCCAGCCGATATAGGTCGCCAGCTGCTGGGCCTCGGGGCCGGGCAGCAACATGCAGTAGTTGAGGGCGTGGAGGAAGCGCCGCTCGGAGATCCAGCGCCGGCGTTCCACCAGCTCCTGGTGCATGATCGAGATCTGTCCCGCCGGCCCGCCAAAGCTGATGAAACCCAGCTTTAGCCAGAACCAGAAGGCTTCGCGCAAACCTATAGGTTCGGGCCTTGGCAGCTCCGTTGCCGTTGCCGCGTCGGAAGTCTTAGTCATGGGCTGGTTCCTCTTGGGCGAAGCCGGCGAGCAAGCCGTCGAACAGGGCACTGGCGGCGGCCAACAGCTGGTCGTCATGGGTAAGGGTTTCGCGCAGCCCCGCCAGCACCCGTTCGACGCCGGCCGCCTCAACGGGCTGGACGCCGCCGATATCCAGGTAGTGGACCAGGGCTGCGATGCGCGAAAGACCCGGCGCTTGCAGGGCAAAGCTGGCTTGCAGGGTTTCGAAGCTGACCCGGTTGCCGACATGGCTGAAGGTGGCGGCGTCGAAGTCGAAACCCAGGGCATCGGCCGGGCAGTCCCGGGGATGCTCCAGCCAGAGAATCCGCGCCTGGGGGTCGATAAAGCGGCGGATCAGCCAGGCACAGGCCAGGCGGTCGACCCAGGGCCGTTGGCGGGTGGCCCAGATACGCCCCTGGTAATCGCTTGGGTCGAGCCGGGGGATCGGCAGGTCCTGGCTCCGCGGTTCGTCCGTGGACAAGGCCCGGCTGACGGCGGTCTCGAGTTCCTGCAAGGCGGCGTCCGCCTGCTGCCTGGGCTGGCCCGGGAAGTAATCGATGGTGCTCAACTGCTCGTAGGCTTTGCGCAGCTTGCGAATCTGCCGGGTGCTGGCCAGCGCATTCTGCGCTGTGAGCTGGCCCCGGCATTCCTCGATCTCGCTGCGCAGCCTGGCGTAGTCCTCGCTGCGCTCGAACAGGTCGATAAAGCGTGCGCCGTCGGGGTCCACCACCGGCAGCACATAGGCGGTGCCATGGATGGCCAGGATGTCCCGTTCGATCGCGGCCAGGGCCTCGCGACAGGCCGGGATATCGGGCAGCAGATAGGCGCCGTCCCGCAGCACCGCCGCCCCGCAGGTTTTCAGGGCGCGCCAGGCCCGCATGCGCTCCGTGGCATGGGCGGTGGGGAGTCCGAGGATCAGGGTCAGCCAGTTGTTCATGTAGCGTTGATCGCGTTTTATGTAGATATCTCTACATTATTCCTGTCGGGGGCGATTGAGAAGCGGTTTCGCGGGATGAAAAGACATGCGCTGGCGCAGTGCGGCTAACCCGGCGTCCTGCCGGGTTACCCACGGCTCAATGCCTGCGTTCGGTCAGCGTGGTTAACGGGGCACTCAGATCAAAAGCAACGCGAGGCGGCCTACCCGGCTGACCTGGTTGAGAACGCGGTCTCTGTAGCCGCTGCCGAGCCCTGGCGAGGCTGCGATAGGACCGAAGGTCCTCCTGCGATTTCAAGATCCTGCGCCCCCTTCGGGGTCGATCGCAGCCTCGCCGGGGCTCGACAGCGGCTACAGGGTTTAGCGCCGACCGGTAGGTCGCGTTTGGCTTTGGCTTTTGATCTGTCCGCCCTATCGGCAGGCTTCGTTCCGGTGTTCATCAGGGGGATGGCGCGCAGCGCCGTACGGCGAAGCCGTACACATCGAGAGGAGGTCGAAGCGAAGCCGACCGCAGGGGATGCCCCCTGATGGACACCGGAGGACGGAACCACAGGTAGCCGTTACCGCAGCCATGGATATGTACACCAGCAGATCAGGGGAGCAGGTTTTAGGAGCAGCCCTTTCAAGTGCTGGTTTTTCAAAGACCTTGAAAGGGCTGGTTCTAAGTGCAAAAAAAACTGGGGATGCCCGGAGGGACAAGCCCCCGGGCGGGTGCCGGTCAAGGCATTTGCGGCAGTTCCTGCGGGCGCAGGTCGAAGACCAGCACCTCGGCATCCACGCCATGGCTCAGGGTCAGGGCCTGCTCGCTGCGCACCCGCACGCCATCGCCTTCCTGCAGGGGCATGCCGTTGAGCTCGACCTGGCCCCGCGCCACATGGACATAGGCATAGCGATCGGCATCGAGAGTCAGGGTGGCGCTTTCCTGGCCGTCGATCAGGCCGGCGTAGACCCGTGCGTCCTGGCGGACCTTCAGCGAGCCCTCGGCCCCATTGGGGGAGAGGATCAGTTGCAGGCGACCGCGTTTTTTCTGGGTGCTGAAGTGCTCCTGCTGGTAGCGCGGCTTGGCGCCGACGACATCCGGCACGATCCAGATCTGCAGGAAGTGCACCGGGCGGGCGGCCGAGTGGTTGTACTCGCTGTGCGCGACGCCGCTACCGGCGCTCATCAGTTGCACGTCGCCGGGGCGGATCACCGAACCGGTGCCCAGGGTGTCCTTGTGTTCCAGGGCGCCTTCGAGCACGTAGGAAAAGATCTCCATGTCCCGGTGCGGGTGCTGGCCGAAGCCTTTGCCGGCGGCGACCCGGTCGTCGTTGATCACCAGCAGGTCGGAAAAACCCTGTTCCCGCGGGTTGCGGTAGTTGGCGAAGGAGAAGGTATGGAAGGACTTCAACCAGCCGTGATTGGCGGCGCCGCGGTCGGAGGCTTTGCGAAGGGTCAGCATGATGAAATCTCCTTGAGGGACGAGAAGTCGTCCGGTTGAGGAGAAGGTTAATGTCTACCCTGTGGCGCAATAAGTAGATGGAAATGGAAAGACTGTCCCTTGCAGGTTGACAATTTTGTGCGACGAATCACGTATTCTTGGCCGACGAGCGCAACCCAGGCTGGGCATAATGGCCGGCCTCTGCGTCAGGCTTCTCTCCCTTCGATACCGGTGATTTTCGACCCATGAAAACTGTGGCAATGGTGCTGTTCCCCGACTTCCTCCTGCTCGACATGGCCGGGCCCATGGAAGTGTTTTCCATCGCCAACCGTTACCTGGAACCCAAGGATCATTATCGGCTGGTCATGGTCGGCACCGAGCCGGGCATGCTGCGGGCGTCCAATGGCGTCAGCGTGCAGACCGACCTGCACCTCGACCAGGCGCGCGACGCCTATGACCTGCTGCTGGTGCCGGGCGGCCCGGGGGCCTATGACGTCAAGCTCCCGGCGTTGCAGCGCTGGCTGCGGGACGCGGTGCCGCGGGCGGGCTGCTATGGCTCGATCTGCACCGGGGCCTTCATCCTCGGGCATGCCGGCCTGCTGGACGGCTACCGGGTGACGACCCACTGGCATTACACCGAGCGCCTGATTCGCGCGTTTCCTAATGCAACCGTGGAGACCGACCGGATCTACCTCGAGGACCGCAACCTGATCACCTCCGGCGGCATCACCGCCGGTATCGACCTGGCGCTGGCGGTGGTCGCCCGGGACCACGGCAAGAAGCTCGCCCAGGACGTGGCCAAGGTGTTGCTGGTGGTGATGAAACGCCAGGGCGGGCAGGCGCAGTTCAGCCCGTTGACGGCCGCGGTGGCCCCCCAGGAAACCCCGGTGACCCGGGTGCAGAACCATGTGCTCGAACACCTCGATGAAGCCTTCAGCATCGAGCGCATGGCTGGCCTGGCGAACATGAGCACGCGGCATTTCGCCCGGGTGTTCGCCCGGGAAGTGAAGATGACCCCCATGGAGTTCCTGCAAAGCGCCCGGATCGACCGCGCCCGGAACCTGCTGGAGACCAGCGACCTGCCGCTCAAGACCGTGGCCTACAAGAGCGGCTTCGGCAGCGTGCGGCACATGCGTTTCCTGTTCGGCGAGAAGCTCGGCCTGACGCCCACCCAGTACCGTGAACAATTCAGCTGACCCCCGTCCGGTGTTCAACGTGTCCGTCCCGCGCACCGCGATGGCCGTGATACTCCCCCCGGGGCAGTTGTCGCGTCATCGGCGCCTGCCAAGATACCCGGGGATTTTTGGGAAGGGGGAGGCGAAGGCCTGGACCAACCCGCGCGCCGGACGCTGCCGTGCCGTGCGTCGGGCCGGGCCTTGCGCGCGGATGGCATGAACAGCGTCAGAGATGTGAACAGCGACGAGGTGCTGCGGTTTGGCCCCTACGTCTTCCACTCGCGGCAACGCCTGGTCCTGGACGGCGACCGGCCGCTGAGCATGGGCGGGCGCGCCCTGGATATCCTCCGGGTGCTGCTGGAGCGCGCCGGCCAGGTGCTGGGCAAGGAGGAGCTGATCGCCCGGGTCTGGCCGAATTCGGTGGTCGAGGACATCAACCTGCGGGTGCACATCGCGGCCCTGCGCCGGGCCCTCGGCGATGGCCAGGACGGGCAGCGCTACATCGTCAACATTCCGCAGCGTGGCTACTGCTTCGTCGCCCCGGTGCGGCGCGAACCCCAAGGCAGGGCGCTGTCCCTCGACGCCGTGCCGCAACCCCGGCACAACCTGCCGGCACGGCTCACCCCGGTCACCGGCCGCGACCCGCTGGTGGGCAGCCTGGTCCGGCAGCTGCCGGTGCGCCGCTGCATGACCCTGGTCGGCCCGGCGGGGATCGGCAAGAGCACGGTGGCCCTGCGCGTGGCCGAGCTGCTGTTGCAGCACTATCGCGACGGGGCGTGGCTGGTCGACCTGTCGGCGCAAGACGATCCCGTGCGCGTGGCCGAGCAGGTGGCCCGTGTCCTGAATCTGGACACGAGCCTGGATGCACTGGCGGCCCGGCATACCCTGCTGGTGCTGGATAACTGCGAGCACCTGCTCGATGCCTGCCGCGCCCTGGTGGAGCAGTTGCTGGCGGTGGTGCCGCAACTGTCGATCCTGGTCACCAGCCGCGAGCCGCTGGGGCTGCCCGGGGAAACGGTGCAGGTCCTGCCGGCCCTGTCGGTGCCACCGGCTTCGGCGCTGCACAGCGTGGCCGAGGTCATGGGGTATTCGGCGGTGCAGCTGTTCGTCAGCCGCGCCCGCGCCTGCCAGCAGGGGTTTGTCCTGCGCGAACAGGACCTGCAAGCGGTGCGTGAAATCTGCCGCCGGCTCGACGGCCTGCCCCTGGCCATCGAACTGGCGGCGGCGCAGATCGGCGCGCTGGGGTTGGTGGGGTTGCAGGCCCAGCTGGACAACTGTTTTCAGCTGCTGACCCAGGGCCGGCGCACCGCCGTGGCCCGGCACCAGACGCTGAAGTCCGCGCTGGACTGGAGCTATCGGCGCCTGAGCCCGCTGGAACGTAGCGTCTTGCAGGGGCTGGCGGTGTTCAAGGTGGCCTTTACCCCGGAGACCGCCATCGGCGTCATCAGTTGCGCGGTGCTGCTGCCCGAACTGGTGGCGCAGGTACTGCAGCGGCTGGTGGACAAATCCCTGCTGGTGCTGGTGCCCGGCAATGGCCCGGTGCGTTACCGGCTGCTCAACACCACCCGCACCTATGCCCGGGAGCAGCTTGAACAGGGCGGGCTGCTGCGGATGTTCGAAATGCGTCATGCGCACTACATCAGCCGCGCCCGCAGGGGGTCAGGCGGCGAGCTGGCCCTGCAACGCGTCGAGCAATAGCCGCACCCGGGCCAGGTCCGGGGTGGCGAAGCCTTCGTTGAACCGGGCGTAGACCGGCTGCAGCAGGTCATGGGCCCGCTGGTGGTGGCCCTGGCGTTGCCAGAGCTGGGCCAGGGCCGTGGCGCTGCGCAGCTCCCAGGCCAGGGCGCCCTGGGTCCTGGCCACGTCCAGGGCCTGCTGCAGCACCGCTTCGGCGGCGTCCTGGCGCTGCTCGGCCAGCAAGGCCGCGGCCCGGGCGCGGAGGATTTCCGCGGTGCTCCAGCCCGCCGCGCCGCTTTGCGCCCGTTGCAGCAAGCTGTCGTCGATCAAGGCGCTGTCCAGGGTCACCATGATTTCCCCGATCAGGCCGCTGCCGGCCGGTGTGCCGGGGGCGTTCGCGCCGCCCTCGATGACCTGCGCGTAGTGCCGGCCCCAGGTGTAGAACAGCAGCACCGAATGCTTCTGCGCCTGTTCCAGCAGCAGGCGCAAGAGTTCGCGGGCGGTGGCGCCGTCGCCGTTGTAGTGGGCGATCAGGCACCCGGACAACGCCAGGGTGTAGCAGATGGACGTGCCGTGGTTGATCTGCAGCGCGATGTCCAGGGCCTGGCGCGCGGTGCGCCAGGCCTGTTCCGGCTGGCCCTGGACCCAGAGGACCCGCGCCAGGATCGTCAGGGCGGCGACGCTCTGGTCGTACTGCACGCCGAAGCAGCGGGTGAAGCGGCTGAGGTGACCGCTCTGGCTCATCAGTTGCAGGGCCTGTTCGGCGCTCTCCCGGGCCTGGGGCTGGTGGCCGGCGAAGTGCAGGGCCAGGACCCGCAAGCGCTGGGTGCTCAAGGCCAGCTGCGCCGGGGCGGCGCCGCGCAACGCCAGGTCGTCGAATTGCCGGCTTTGCTCCAGGGCCGGCTGGTAGTGACCGCAACTGAGGTTGACCGCCAGGTGCCCGGACAGGGCCTTGAGCTGCCCGGCCACGTCCTCGTTGCGTTCGGCCAGGGTCCTGGCGCTGACGAAGGCCTCGATCGCCTCGCTGCTGCTGCCCTGGGTGTGGTAGCAGGCGCTGCCCAGGGCCAGCTGCAGCGGCATGGCCAGCCGCGGGCAGGGCTCGGCTGTCGCCTCCAGCAGCGCCAGGGCCTGGCGCACATAGGCGCCGTGTTCCCGGAGCAGCGACAGTTCCTGCCACAGCGGGGTGGACGCGGCGGCCAGGCGGATCGCCAGCGCTTGCGGGCCCAGGGGCTGCAAGCCCCAGTCGAGGGCCGCGCGAATGTCTTCCAGGCCGCGGGCGTAGCGTTCGATCCACGGCTCGGTCGGGGTCTGCTCCCACTCGTCCCGGGCCTGATGCATCAGGGTCAGGCAACGCTCGGCGTGGCGTTGCCGGGTCTGGGGCAGTTCGGCGGCCTCTTCGAGTTTTTCCAGGGCATAGCTGCGGGTGGTGTCCAGCAGGCGATAGAACACTTCCTCGTCGCCCACTTCCACGTTCAGCAGGGACTTGGCCACCAGTTGGGTGATCGAGCCGAATACCCGGTCGGGGGCGATCTGTTCCCCGACTATCACCGCCGCGGCCGAGGCCAGGGTGAAACCGCCACGGAAGATCCCCAGCCGGCGCAGGCAGGCCTGTTCGCAGGGCGTGAGCAGCTGGAAGCTCCAGTCCAGGGTGGTGCGCAGGGTCTGGTGCCGTCCAGGCAGCGCCTGGGAGCCCTGGGCCAGCAGGCGGAAGCTGCCTTGCAGCTGGGTCAGCAGCCCGTCCAGGCCGAGGTTGGCGACCTGGGCCGCGGCCAGTTCCAGCGCCAGGGGAATGCCGTCCAGGCGCCGGCAGATCTCGATCGCCAGGGGCAGTTCGGCGTGGCTCAGTTCGAAACTGTCGTGGCTGGCCATGGCCCGTTCGACGAACAGTTGCAGGGCGGAAAAGCCCAGGGCCTGGGTGCGGTCCAGCACCGCGATGGGCGGCGGGCAGTCCAGGGATTCCAGGCGCTGCACGTATTCGCCTTCGGCCCGCAGGCTCTCGCGGCTGGTGGTCAGGATATGCACCTGCGGCGCGCCGCGCAGGATGCTCTCGCAGAGCGGCGCGACGGCGTCGAGCAGGTGTTCGCAGTTGTCGATCACCAGCAGCATCTGCTGCTCGCGCAAAAAGCCCGCCAGGCTGCTGGCCGGTTCGTCGTCGTGCAGCGCCAGGCCCAGGAGGCTCGCCAGGTGGGCGCTGATCATCCGCGGGTCGTTGACCGGGGCCAGGTCCAGCAGGCGGATACCGTCGCGGTACTGGCCGATCAGTTGCTCGGCGACGCCCAGGGCCACGGTGGTCTTGCCGATGCCGCCGGGGCCGACCAGGGTGATGAAACGCTGGTGCGCCAGCTGCGTCATCACATTCGCCACCAGGGCCTGGCGTCCGATCAGGCGGGTGTGGCGCACCGGCAGGTTGTGCCCGCTCGGCGCTGGCGTCGGCGCGTCGCTGTCGGGGCGCTGCCCGCTGGCTTCGAGGGAGAAGGGCGCGACGAAGCTGTAGCCGCGCTGGGCCACGGTGACGATGTAGCGCTGGCCGGCCTGGCCGTCGCCCAGGGCCTTGCGCAGGGCCGCCATGTGCACCCGCAGGTTGCTGTCCTCGACCACGCTCCTGGGCCAGACCCGGGCGATCAACTGCTGCTTGCTGACCACCTGCCCGGCGTGTTCGAGCAGGATCAGCAGGATGTCCATGGAGCGTCGGCCCAGGCGCAAGGGCTGGTCGGCCTCGAGGATCAGGCGTTGTCCGGGGTAGACCCGGTAGGGACCGAAATGCACGGCCTGTTCGACGGGAAAGGGCAAGGCTCACTCCTGCTACTGCTTATTTTTATTGCTCCCGGCTGCACCTGGCAGGGAGGCGGACAAAGGGCTGGCAATCAGCCTGCACCTCTCTATCTCGCGGAATCCGAGCATGTTCCTCAGGTTTCGCGGACAACGCAATGCAGGGTTCGGGCCAGGACGTGGCGGACCCCTCGGCCGTGGTCTGCCTTCACCCGCCGCAGGCGCCGTATTCAGGGGCTCCGGCGCGGTTCCAGGGGGTATCGAGGGCGGGCATGCTGCGTCGAAAATTAACAACGTTTAACTCGCCGCGCATCCGCCCCAGCCCCAAGAATCCAGCCCTTGAACACACCGACCGAGGCCGCCGGGCTTTGGCTCGCACAAGGAACGAACACCTCTGGAGGAGGCCGGAATGAGCAAGGTGGTAGTGGTCTATCACAGTGGCTATGGCCACACCCGGGTCATGGCCGAGGCCGTGGCCCAGGGCGTGGAGCGCCACCGGGGCAGCAACTGCCGGCTGGTTCCGGTCGAGGAGGTGGCGCAGCACTGGGAACGCCTGCACCAGGCCGACGCCATCATCTTCGGCGCCCCGACCTACATGGGCAGCGCCTCGGCGCCCTTCAAGGATTTCATGGAGGCCACCGCGGCGTTCTACCTGGCCCGGCCCTGGCGCGACAAGCTCGCCGCCGGCTTCACCAACTCCGGCTTCCTCTGCGGCGACAAGCTCAACACCTTGCTGCAGATGGCGGTCTTCGCCGCCCAGCATTCGATGCTCTGGGTCGGCCTCGACCTGCTGCCGGCCCGTGCCGGCGCCGGGTCGTTCGATGGCCAGTTGAACCGCCTCGGCGCTTCCCTGGGGGCCATGGCCCAGTCGAATGTCGAACAGTCCCCCGAACAGGTGCCCCCCCTCGAAGACCGGCGCACCGCCGCCCACCTGGGCGAGCGGGTGGCGCGTCTGGCCGAGCGCATGGGCGCCGCACCGCTTTGATGCAATCAACCCTGAAGGAGCAAGAGTCATGAGCACATTCACCACCCGCGACGGAACCGAGATCTATTACAAGGACTGGGGCACCGGCCAGCCGGTCGTGTTCAGCCACGGCTGGCCGCTGAACAGCGACAGCTGGGAATCGCAGATGATCTTCCTGGCGTCGAAGGGCTACCGGGTCGTGGCCCACGACCGGCGCGGCCATGGCCGCTCCAGCCAGCCCTGGTCCGGCAACGACATGGACACCTACGCCGACGACCTGGCCCAGTTGCTCGAACACCTGGACCTGCGCGACGCGGTGCTGTTCGGCTTCTCCACCGGCGGTGGCGAAGTGGCGCGCTACATCGGGCGCCACGGCACGGGCCGGGTGGCGAAGGCCGGGCTGATTTCCGCGGTGCCGCCGCAGATGCTCAAGACCGCGAGCAACCCCGGCGGCCTACCCATGGAAGTCTTCGACGGCATGCGCCAGGCGTCCCTGGCCGACCGTTCGCAGCTGTACAAGGACGTCGCCAGCGGGCCGTTCTTCGGCTTCAACCTGCCGGGCGCCAAACCGTCCCAGGGCATGATCGACTGGTTCTGGATGCAGGGCATGCTGGCCGGCCACAAGAACACCTATGACTGCATCAAGGCGTTCTCGGAAACCGACTTCACCGACGACCTGCGCAAGTTCGACGTGCCGACCCTGGTGGTCCACGGCGACGCCGACCAGATCGTGCCCATCGAAGCCTCGGGCATCGCCGCGGCCAAGCTGGTGCAGGGAGCCCAACTGCTGGTCTACCCGGGTGCGCCACACGGCCTGACCGACACCCACAAGGACCGGCTCAACGCCGACCTGCTGGCGTTCATCGAAGCCTGATGCGCGGTTGAACCGATAAACGCCGAGAGGAGCTTGCGCCTCTCGGCGTTTTTTATGGCCGGCTAACCGGCGGGCTGCTGGAGAGGGGAGGGAGCGCCGGTGGCCCGCGGTGCGGAGCCGGGGCGTGCGCGCAGCATCCGGCAGCGCCAGGCGAACGGGCCGATGCCTTCGCTGTGGGTGAACATGTGGCAGAAGTGCGCCTGGTCGCAGAAGCCGCATTCGAGGCTGATCTGGGTCAGGGTCAGGTCGGTGTCCAGGATCAGCTGCTTGGCCCGGGCAATGCGCTGGCCACGGATCCAGTCCTGGGGCGACAGGCCGGTGCTGCACTTGAAGGCGCGGGAGAAATGGCTGCGGGAGAGGGCGCAGGCCCGGGCCAGCTCGCTGACTTCCAGAGGGTCGCCGAGGCCGTCGAGGATCAGTTGCTTGACCAGGTTCTCGCGCCAGGGCGAAAGGCCGCCGGTGGCGGCTTTGCGGGTTGGCGCGAGGGGTGCCCGGAGGGCCTTGGGCGGAAAGTGGGCCATGACGAAAGTCCGTGTCGAGGGGAAGGCGTCGGCGCAGCGCTCGATGGCGAGCTGCTCGGTGGCTCGGCCGCTTCCCGCTTTGGAAAACAGGTCTGCACAGAGGGCTTCATTCTTGGGTGGGGGGGCGCTGGCGTGCGAGTTAAACGTTGTTAATTCCGCTGTCGGGCAGGCCCCTCGATTGAGCACATCGCTGCAATTTTCCGCAGGCGGAAGGCGGGCATGATCCGCGTCATGCCGGACTGAACAGAGAGAGGAGGACGTACCTGTGAACCGTAACGATCTGCGCCGCGTCGACATGAACCTGCTGGTGATCTTCGAGGCCCTGATGTTCGAGAAGAACCTGACCCGGGTCGCGGAAAAACTGTTCATGGGCCAGCCCGCGGTGAGCGCGGCCCTGGGCCGCCTGCGGGATCTGTTCGACGACTCGCTGCTGTTGCGCAACGGCCGCGCCATGGAGCCGACGGCGCGGGCGCTGGTGATTCTCGAAGAGCTGCAACCGGCGATGGACGCCATCTCCGGCGCGGTCAGCCGGGCCAAGGCCTTCGACCCGGCCAGCAGCGGCGACCTGTTTCGCATCGGCCTGTCGGACGATGCCGAGTTCGGCCTGTTCCCGCCGCTGTTGAGCCAGCTGCGGGAGGAAGCCCCGGGCATCGTGGTGGTGGTGCGTCGGGCCAATTACCTGTTGATGCCGAGCTTGCTGGCGTCGGGCGAGATCTCCGTCGGGGTCAGCTACACCACCGAATTGCCGGCCAACGCCAAGCGCAAGACGCTGCGGGACATCGGCTGCAAGGTGTTGCGCGGCGACAACCGTCCCGAGCCCCTGACCCTCGACGAATACTGCCGACGGCCCCATGCCATGGTGTCCTTCTCCGGCGACCTGAGCGGCAATATCGACCTCGACCTGGCCAAGGTCGGGCGCAGCCGGCGGGTGGTGTTGGGCGTGCCGCAGTTCAGTGGCCTGCGGGCCTTGCTCGCCGGCACCGAAATGATCGCCACCGTGCCGGACTACGCCGCCTGCGCACTGGTGGAAGGCTGTGCCCTGAGGGCCGAAGAGCCACCGTTCCCCATCGAGGCAGCGCAGCTGTCCATGGCCTGGAGCGGGGTGCACGACAACGATCCGGCGGAGCGCTGGCTGCGTTCGCGGATCGCGCAGTTCATGTCCGGCCCGTTGCCGATCGCCGCCCCGTGAAGGGCTGCCCCAAGGCTTGGACGCAGCAACGGACCCCGGGGCAAAAAGAGCACGTACATGCAATTTTTCCCGTCGGCGGCCCGGCACCATTCCGTCAGGGTGTGGCCAGCGACCTTGGGGCCGACACCGGGAATCTTCCAGAGTGGGCGGGGGGCGCCATGCAGGCTTCAGGGTGGGAGGAACGGGCCCGGGATCTCGGGCTGCTGTGGCTGCGGGTCAGCGCCGGGCTGTTGCTGCTGTGGGTCCATGGCCTGCCGAAACTGCTCGATTACAGCGCCGAGCTGCAACGCATCGAAGACCCGTTCCATCTGGGCGCGAGCCTGACCCTGATGCTGGCGATCTTCGCCGAAGTGCTGTGCCCGCTGCTGATCGTCGCCGGGGTCCTGGTGCGCCTGGCGTGCCTGCCGATCCTCGCGGTGCTGCTGGTGGCGCTGCTGCTGGTGCACCCGCAGTGGAGCCTGGCCGAAGGACAGTTCGCCTGGCTGCTGCTGATCCTGTTCAGCAGCATCCTTATCGCCGGGCCGGGAAGCCTGGCCCTCAATCACCGTTTCACCGGAGCCTTGCGTTATGTCTGATGCCAACCGTCCCCAAGCCACCGCGCTGCCGGGCCCCGATGAAGTGGTGACGCTGATCGTCAAGCACCGGGTCAAGGCTGGCCTGGAGCAACCCTATGCAACCTGGCTGCGCCGGATCGTCCGGGTGGCCGCAGAGTATGAGGGGCATCTGGGGGTGGACGTGATCCGTGGCAAGAGCGCCGGCCTCGACCTGTTCACCTGCGTGCTGCGTTTCTGTTCCACCGCGGCGATGCAAAGCTGGCTCGATTCGCCGCAGCGCCAGGCACTGGTGGACGAAGCCGCGCCGATGCTGGCGGACGGCGACCGGACCGAGGTCCACCCGCGCAACGAGTTCTGGTTTGCCCTGCCGGCCGATGCCGTCGCGCCGCCGCCACGCTGGAAGCAGGCACTGCTGACCCTGCTGGTGATCCTGCCGCACACCTTGCTGGTGCCGCTGCTCTGGGGGCCGGTGTTGCAGCTCAATGCCTGGCTCTCTCACTACGTGGTCGCCACCTTCCTCATCACCCTGACCATCGTGCTGTCGGTGGTGTACCTGTTCATGCCCCTGGCGACCCGGCTGTTCGCTCCCTGGCTGCAAGCCCCGGTCGCCCACCCACACCTGGAGGCCGACCATGGCCAATAACGACGAGCCGTCCGATCCGCTGCGCCGCCAGTTGCTCGCCGCCGGTTCCCTGCTCAGTGCCGCGGCGGCGTTCTGGCCGCGCCTGTCCCTTGCCTCTTCCCATCCAGAAGGAAAGCCGATGAACGCCGATCTGATTCTATTCAATGGCCAATTCCATACCGTCGACCGCGAGAAACCCCGGGCCAGCGCGGTCGCCATCAGCCAGGGGCGCTTCGTCGCGGTAGGCACCGACGCCGAGGCCATGGCCCTGCGCGGCAGCGCGACCCAGGTCATCGACCTCAAGGGGCGCACGGTGATCCCGGGCCTCAACGACTCGCACCTGCACCTGATCCGTGGCGGCCTGAACTACAACCTGGAACTGCGTTGGGAAGGGGTGCCGTCCCTGGCCGACGCCCTGCGCATGCTCAAGGAGCAGGCCGACCGTACCCCGACCCCGCAGTGGGTGCGGGTGGTGGGCGGCTGGAACGAATTCCAGTTCGCCGAAAAACGCATGCCGACCCTGGAAGAGTTGAACCGGGCGGCGCCGGACACCCCGGTGTTCGTCCTGCACCTGTACGACCGCGCCTTGCTCAACCGCGCGGCGCTGCGGGTCGCCGGCTACACCCGCAATACGCCGAACCCGCCGGGTGGCGAGATCGTGCGCGACAGCAACGGCGAACCCACCGGCATGCTGGTGGCCCGGCCCAACGCGATGATCCTGTATTCGACCCTGGCCAAGGGGCCGAAGCTGCCCCTGGAATACCAGGTCAACTCGACCCGGCAGTTCATGCGCGAACTCAATCGCCTGGGGCTGACCAGCGCCATCGATGCCGGCGGCGGTTTCCAGAACTACCCGGACGATTACGCGGTGATCGAGCAACTGGCCCGGGAGCAGCAGTTGACGGTGCGCATCGCCTACAACCTGTTCACCCAGAAGCCCAAGGAAGAACTCACCGACTTCAAGAACTGGACCGGCAGCGTCAAGCTGCACCAGGGTGACGACTTCCTGCGCCATAACGGCGCCGGGGAGATGCTGGTGTTCTCCGCGGCGGACTTCGAGGACTTCCTCGAACCGCGCCCGGACCTGCCGCAGACCATGGAACAGGAACTGGAGCCGGTGGTGCGCCACCTGGTGGAGCAGCGCTGGCCGTTCCGCCTGCATGCCACCTACGACGAGTCGATCTCGCGCATGCTCGATGTGTTCGAGAA
>NZ_JBNNVU010000122.1:0-13943 GCF_050280705.1 Pseudomonas sp. NPDC089530
CCGGCGCTGGCCAGGATCCGCGGGCAAAAAAAGCTGCCCAAGGTGGCAGCGTGCAAGATATCGCTCCGCCGCGAGGCGAAAAATCTGGGGCTATAGCTCAGCTGGGAGAGCGCTTGCATGGCATGCAAGAGGTCGACGGTTCGATCCCGTCTAGCTCCACCAATTTTACAGTTCAAGGTCTGGCCACACCGGCCTTGAATCGATCAGATCTCAGCACTGATCAGTTGTATAGAAGGGTTTGTGTCCCCTTCGTCTAGTGGCCTAGGACACCGCCCTTTCACGGCGGTAACAGGGGTTCGAGTCCCCTAGGGGACGCCACGTTTACCCGCTCTGCGGGATTTTTAAGGGTCATTCAATCATTGAATGACCCTTTTGTTTTTCTGGCGTTTGGCCAATCTTTCTTTTCTCCCGACACTGTTCTCCTGACCGACGGTCACACTAACGACTTGCGAAAAATTATTATGAGAATAATATTTTTATCGTAATATTCGGAGGCAATGATGAACGATAAAAAAGCTCAAACCCGCGAACGCATTCTCCAGGCCGCCAGCTCCGCGCTGGTGCAACGTGGCCCGGCCGAGCCGAGCGTGGGCGAAGTGATGGGTGCCGCGGGCCTGACGGTCGGTGGTTTCTATGCCCACTTCGAAAGCAAGGACGCCTTGATGCTGGAAGCGTTCAGTCAATTGCTGGCCCAGCGTCGTGGCCTGATCGCCGATATGGACGCTTCGCTGACCGGCGAAGAACGGCGGGCACTGGTGGCGGCGTTTTACCTGTCGCGCAAGCACCGCGATTCCATCGAGCAGGCCTGCCCGATCCCGGCGTCGGTCGGTGAGATGGGGCGCCTGCCGGAGGCGTTCCGCAAAGTCCTGAACGAACACATCGAATTGATGCTGGCGCAGTTGGCCAGCACCCCTGAAGACACCGACAAGGCCCTGGCTGACCTGGCCCTGATGGTGGGCGGGCTGTCCCTGGCCCGGGCGCTGGGGGCTGGCGAGCTGTCGGACCGTTTACTGCGCGCCGCCAAGTCGGCGGTGCAATGACCTGAGGCGCTGGCCTGAGGAGAGAGCGATGAGCACGTTAAGTTGGGTTCGTGGCGTTAATGGCACCTTGGGCTGGATTGCACCGAAGCTGGTCGCGAGCAAGATGCGGCTGGCCTTCATGACGCCGCGCGGGCGGCTGCCACGGGACTGGGAATTGCCGCTGCTGGCGCGCTCCGAGCGCATCACCCTGCGTTTCGGGCTCTCGGCGTTACGCTGGGGTCAGGGGCCGGCGGTGCTGCTGATGCACGGTTGGGAAGGGCGGCCCACGCAGTTCGCCAGCCTGATCAACGCGCTGGTGGGCGCGGGTTACAGCGTCGTGGCGCTGGACGGCCCCGCTCACGGGCGCTCCCCGGGGCGCGAGGCCAATATAGTGCTGTTTGCCCGGGCCATGCTGGAAGCCGCCGCAGAGTTGCCGCCGCTACGCGCGGTCATCGGCCACTCCATGGGAGGCGCCAGTGCCATGCTGGCGGTGCAGTTGGGCCTGCGTACCGAGACCCTGGTCAGCATCGCTGCTCCGGCGCGGATACTTGGAGTCTTGCGCGGTTTCGCCAGCTATGTGCGCCTGCCTCCCAGGGCGCGCTCGGCCTTTATCCGCCAGGTGGAGCAGGAGGTCGGCATGCGCGCCGAGGCCCTGGATGTCGCGCGCTACCAGCTGGATATGCCCGGGCTGATCGTGCATGCCGAAGACGACACCTTTGTCCCGGTCAAGGAGTCCGAACGGATCCATGAGGCCTGGTTCGACAGCCGCCTGTTGCGCCTGAAGGACGGCGGCCATCAGCGGGTGCTGGCCGATCCGCGGGTGATCGACGGGGTGCTGGCGCTGTTGGCCGGCCGTCGCAGCCTGCAAGCGCGCCAATCCGCCTGAGCAATCCGTTACACTGCGCCGGTCGAATAATCTGACCGGGAGTGGGGCATGGGCTGGGATCTGGCAACGCCATTTATCATCGATCTGCAGGTGGGTGCCGAAGACATCGACGGCTTGGGGCATGCCAACAATGCGGTGTATGTCACCTGGCTCGAACGCTGCGCCTGGCGCCATTCCCAGCGCCTGGGCCTGGATCTGAGCGAGTACCGCCGCCTGGATCGCGCCATGGCGGTGGTCCGCCATGAGATCGATTACCTGGCGGCGGCCTATGAGGGCGACGAGTTGCAACTGGCGACCTGGATCGTCGATTGGGACCAGCGCCTGAAGATGACGCGGCGCTTCCAGCTGATGTGCCCGAGCGATGGCACCACCTTGCTGCGGGCCCAGACCACTTTTGTCTGCATCGAACTGTCCAGCGGCAAGCCCAAGCGCATGCCCACCGAGTTTCTCGAGGGCTACGGACCGGCGTTGCAAGGGGCGAGCCAGGCTATTTGATGCCGCAAGCTCGCTCCTGCTGATCCCAGCAGGAGCGAGCTTGCTCGCGGCGGCGTCAGCCCGGCCGACCGCCATCCGCCCCGTGAAATACCTGCTCCCCACCGAAACCCAGTAAACTGCCGCACGTTTTTTTCGCGTTTTACGTTGAGTGTGATTCATGCAAATTGCTTTGGCGCCCATGGAGGGGTTGGTCGACGACATCCTGCGGGACGTGCTGACCCGTGTCGGCGGTATCGACTGGTGCGTGACCGAGTTCATCCGGGTCAACGATCAGTTGCTCACGCCGGCCTATTTTCACAAGTTCGGTCCCGAGTTGCTGAACGGCGCCCGAACCGCGTCCGGCGTGCCGTTGCGGGTGCAGCTGCTGGGTTCCGACCCGGTGTGCCTGGCGGAGAACGCGGTGCTGGCCTGTGAGTTGGGTTCCGAGGTCATCGACCTGAACTTTGGCTGCCCGGCCAAGACCGTCAACAAGTCCCGTGGCGGCGCGGTGCTGCTCAAGGAGCCGGAACTGCTCAACCAGATCGTCGAGCATGTGCGGCGCGCGGTGCCGGCGCATATTCCGGTGACCGCCAAGATGCGCCTGGGTTTCGACAGTCCGGACGGCTCGCTGGTGTGCGCCACGGCGCTGGCCGAAGGCGGCGCGGAACATATCGTGGTGCATGCGCGGACCAAGGTGGACGGCTACAAGCCGCCGGCGCACTGGGAGTGGATTCCCCGGGTACAGGACGTGGTCAAGGTGCCGGTGTTCGCCAACGGCGATATCTGGAGTGTCGAGGACTGGCGCCGCTGCCGGGAAATCAGTGGCGTGGAAGACATCATGCTCGGTCGCGGCCTGGTGTCGCGTCCGGATCTGGCCCGGCAGATCGCTGCCGCGCGGGCGGGGGAAGAGGTGGTCGAGATGACCTGGGCCGAGCTGATGCCGCTGATCCAGGACTTCTGGCTGCAAGCCAAGGCGCAGATGACGGCGCGCCAATCGCCGGGCCGTTTGAAGCAGTGGCTGGCGATGCTGACCCGCAATTATCCCGAGGCGGTTGAGCTGTTCACCGTCCTGCGTCGCGAAACCGAGCCGGATCAAGTCTCGCGTCTGCTGGGCCTGCCGGTGGCCGAGGCGGCCTGAAAAAATCTGCAGAAAGTCTCTTGAAATGCAATGGGTGGTCCCTATCTAAGGGTTACGCGATGCCGAATTCGGGTCGCGGAGACAAAAAACTTGCTGATTGTTTTCAGGAGATTTGAACCATGAGTACTGCATTTTCCCTCGCGCCACTGTTCCGTTCCTCGGTGGGTTTCGACCGTTTCAACGACCTGTTCGAAACCGCCCTGCGCAATGAGCCAGGCAGCACCTATCCGCCCTACAACGTCGAAAAACACGGTGACGACCAATACCGCATCGTCGTGGCCGCCGCCGGTTTCCAGGAAGAAGACCTGGAGCTGCAAGTCGAGAAGGGCGTGCTGACCATCAGTGGCGGCAAGCGTGACGCGAACGAAGGCGTCACCTTCCTGCACCAGGGCATTGCCCAGCGTGCATTCAAGCTGTCCTTCCGCCTGGCCGATCACATCGAGATCAAGGCCGCCGGCCTGAGCAACGGTCTGTTGAGCATCGACCTGTTGCGGGTGATCCCGGAAGAAGCCAAGGCCAAGCGCATCCCGATCAACGGGGCGCAGAAGCCGGCTCTGCAACACTGATGCACTGGCAGGCACGTCCAAACGGACGCTAAGCCGCTGAATGAAGGCCCCGACCCGTCGGGGCCTTTTTGTAGGCGCCAGAAAAACCATGGCGCGGCTTTGCCGCGTGGTGACGGTTTCTCTACAATCCGCCGCAGTTTTGCCGACCCCCTCCCTCATTTCTCACTGGTCGGCCTGGAGCATTTTTCATGGATGAAATGGAGCAGCGCTGGCTGTACGCGCTTTCTGCGCCGTTGGTCGCCCTCAATCCCAATGCCGACTACAGCGCCCCCACGTATTGCTTCGACCTCAAGCATGTCGATGTCAAAGGTGGCTGGGGCATTACCACGCGCCCGGAACTGCTGGGCATGCTGCATACCGCCGATACCGGTCACGCCACCTACCTCAACGAAGCTTTTCGTCAGTGGGAGCGTTGCCTGCCCTCCGAATGGCAAGCGCTGATCGAGCCTCTCGACAGTCGCCAACGAGCCTTCTATGAGTTGGCCAGTCGTACTTATGGCGAGTGTGGGCGTGGCGGTATTCGAGCCTGGGACATTGGGCGCATGGGCTTTCTGCTGCGCAGTGCGGTGCTGCATGGCTGGATCGACCTCACTGAAAGCCTCTGGCTGCACGGCCGCATGGCGATGCGTGCGCGTTATTACTACGACAGTTGGACGACCTACCTGAGCGCTTTTACGGTCGGCAAGGCGTTCTGGAATTGCCTGGGTAATACCGATGAGCAACTGGCCCACGAATACGATCGGCAGGGCAACGATCCCGGTAATCGCAGGATTGTCAGAATGATTGACGGTGATGCTCGTGAGTTTTTTGCGCAGTTGCCTTGGGATATGCCTCTGCATCTGCCGGAGCGTCCGGACACTTTGGGGGAGTTCGACTGGTCATGAGTTGCTGGATCCGTTTGGGTATCGAGCCCACCAAAGACAGTGATGCCATTCGCGGTGCGTATCGTGCGCGTTTACCGCAGCATCACCCCGAAACCGATCCGCAAGGCTTTCAGGCGTTACGTGAGGCCTATGAGGTGGCCCTTCGCTTTGCCCGTGAGGAAGACCTGGAGGCGGATGATTTACCTGGCGCCGATGAGCCGAGTGTTGCGCAGCGACTGCTGACCGCTTTTGACGCATTGCTTCAGGATTCGACGCGGCGTTTCGATCCGCCGTCCTGGCAGGCATTCAATCTCGAGCTGGACCAATTGTCGCTGGAAGCGCTGGATGAACTCTGTTGGCCGCTGCTGCGCCTGTTGCTCGATGCCGGGCCGATCTCCCATGCCTGTGCACATCTGTTGGCTCAACGCATCGGCTGGGCGAGCCGGATGATGGACCTGGCGTTCGAAAATGCCCGGCAGGTCGATGAGTTTCTGCAACGCATCGATGCGCCTGACCCGTTCGACACCTCGTTGATGAATCGGTGGCCGGTCGCCGCGCAATTGGAAACCCTCTGGTATGTGCGCACGCTTGATCACCTCTACGACCATGAGTCTCTGGACGATTACCGCTATTTCGCCAGCCTTCACACCTGCGTGGTGCTACCCGCGGACGAGCGCCTGCTGCATCGCATCGTGGTGCAGTTCAGCCAAGCCGGGATCGGCAGCAAGACGTTTCTGGAGCTGGTCAGCGAGCAACATCGCCTGGCACCGCAGAATGTCGATTGGTTGTACCTGCTGGCTTGCCAGCGCAGCGCGCTGGGTTTGGAGGAGCTGGCGTTGCAGGCCTGGGTACAGCTTTGGCAGGAGTACCGGCATCCCAAGGCCGCGACCTGGCTGCTGGAGCTATGCGCGCGTCTGCAACCCCAGCGTTTACCGTTGCTGATCCAGGCGTTTGATCGTCTGGAGAACTTCCGCGACTGGTCCCATGACCTGGCGGATGTCACCCAGGAATACGGCAGCCCTTCGCAACGCCCGGAAACCCTGACGCGTTGGTTCAATGCTCGGCAGCTTGGCCTGCAGGGCATTGCTGACGCCTTTGTCGAGTGGCGTATCAATGGCGATGAATTGCCGTTGCTGGCCTGGCTGATCGATGCCAGTGACGACCCGCGACTTCAGGTCTTGTATCAACATGCCTGGGCGCTGCACCGGGGTGATGTGGCGTTGTTGCGACGGGTCATGGACGCACCTTCCAGTCCGGATGTGCTGGATGAACTGGTGTTGCAAGGGTTCAAGTATCAGGCCGATCAATTGATCTGTTGGCTGACCCAGGCACCGATCCCACTGGCATTGAACGCGTTTCTCGGCAGCCAGTCCGCGCAACCGATCATCGCGCCGGAGCTGTTGAAGGGCGAGCCACTGGACCTCAGTCTGCTGTGGATGCGTCGCTTGCGCTCTTACGATGCCCGGGCCTTGGCGCGTCTGGACGATGCGTTTGAGCTGGGCACGCGTGGCGCGGCGCTTGGGGGGCTGGCCGTGCAGGCGCAACTGGCTGAGCAGGGGCTGCTGTTGCCGGCCATCGACGCCCAGCTTGAGGTATGGGAATGGCATCGCCAGGCCTTGTACCTGCTGGCGACACTTGAGTATCCGAGCCTTTGGCTGGCTGCGAAGTCAGCGGCGTGCGTGGAGTCAATGAATATCGTGCGTGAGCATCCGCTGGCGCGTTTGCAACCACTGCTTTGCCGCTTGAACCGCGAACAGGGCGACCTCAGCGGTCTGCTCGGCTGGCTGCAGGCGGAGGACCCGGTGCACGCCATGCTCGTCCGGCAGTTGTTCGGCGTTCAAGAAGCGCTCGACAGTGCGCGGCTGCTGAGCAATGACCGCTTGCTCGAATGCCTGCGCAGTGACCTGCACGCCTTCAACGACGATCTGCTCGGGCGCATGCTCTTGGGCAGCGTGCTCTATCACGACCCGCTGATCGACGCGCAGCAGCGTCGCTATCTGCTCGACAGGATCACCGAGATCACCAACCCCCAGGATTGGTTCGACGGCTTCCGCCACGGCTTGATCAAGGGGGAGCCGCCACGGCCACCCCGGCAGACGCTGGTGGAGGACGAAGGGATCGACAGCGATGCCTTTTACCTGGCCCTCGATGTGCTCAAGGGGCTGGTGCGTTACGGCAGTGCCGGTGTGCCGCGGCAGAAAGTGCTGCTGCGCATGCAACGGGCCAAGGATAACCCTGCCCACGGGCTCGGCCTGCGGTTTGCCTTCAGTGCGCTGTTGTCCTGGAGCGAGCGCCTGCTGCTGGCCAAGGCTGACAGCCGTCCGGTGCCCGCAGGGGCGTTCTGGCGCCTGGGTACACGGCTGGGGCGTGGGGCGTTCATCGGGCAGGTGCTGGGTACAGTGCTGGCCGCCCCGGTGGTTGCGTTGCTCAGTGGCGAGTCGACATCCGGGATCGCCGTGCTGTTGCTGGGCATCGTGTTTCTGCTGGGGGCCACGCTGCGCCGGCTGCATGACATCGGCCGTGGCATCCCGACCTTGCTGGTGCTGGGTTGTCTGTCGCCGTTCTTTCCGTTTCTGCCGCTGGTGCTGTTCGCCTTCCCCGGCGACAAGCTGCCCAACCGCTATGGCGTGCCGCTGGACAGCGCAGGCGAAGAGGCGCTGCCCGGCGGTTTGCAGGCGGCTTTACGGCAGCTCGAGGGCTACAGGCGCAGTTGATCCAGCGCCTGGTTCAGCTGGGTGCGATGGCTGGCGATCTCTGAGGGTTGCTGGCCGCCGAGCACGGCGGTGAAGCTGTCCAGCCAGTCGGCGATCCGTTCGCGTTCATCCCCCAGGCTTTGCATCCACGCCCGTTCCAGCCGTGCCAGCAGGGTGCGGTTGGGCAGGGCGTCGCGGGGGTGGATTTTCAGGGCGGTCAGCCGCTCATGGCTGGCTTGCCGGGATCCTTCGTCGAGCCCGGTGGGGCTGCGGTCGATGCTGTGGCTATGGCGTTCGCCGCTGGCGAGCAGGGTCACGTCGACTTCCAGCAGGCCGTTGATGTCGTAGCTGAAGCGCACGTCCAGATCCTGGATCTGCTCGCTGGGCGTCAACTTCACATTGAAGGCGTCGATGAAAATATTGTCCCGCACCCAAGGGCGTTCACCCTGATACACCTCGATGCGGATCAGTTCCTGATGTGCGTGGGTAGTGTGAAACTGCTTCACTCGTGACGTCGGGATCACTGTGTTGCGCTCGATGATCGGCGAAAAGGCCCCGCTGACCTGTTCGCCACGGTTGGTGGAAATCCCCAGGGTGTAGGGGCAGACGTCGGTCAGGATCAGCTCTTCGATGGCCCCGTCCCGGGCCTTGCAGGCCGCCTGGGTGGCGGCCCCCAGGGCGACGATAGTGTCCGGGTCGAGGTGGCGGTAAGGCAGGCGCCCGAATAGCGTGGCGACCATCTGCTGCACCGCCGGCATCCGGGTCGCGCCGCCCACCAGCACCAGGCTGTCGAGGTCGCGGGGCTTGAGGCGGGCGTCGCGCAGGGCCTGCTCGATGGGCGCCCGCAACCGGCTCAGCAACGGTTCCCAGATTTTCAGTGCCGCCCCTTCGTCCAGGGTCCATTCATAGGCCTGGTCGCCATGGCGCCAGTTCAATGCCTGAGGGCCTTCGCCGAGTTTGCGCTTGAGCTGCTCCAGGGCGTCGCCCAGGCTGGCCATGCCTTGGGCGTCGATCTGCGCCGGGGTCAGTTGCCAGTCCTTGAGGCAGGCCTGCAACAAGGCGTCGGTGAAGTCCTCGCCGCCCAGGAAGTTGTCGCCGGTGGAAGCGTGGACCTCGATCAGCGGCAGCGCGTACTCCAGCACCGTGACGTCGAAGGTGCCGCCGCCCAGGTCGAAGATCAGCGTGCGTTCGAACTTCTGCTCATGCAGCCTGTAGGCCATGGCGGCGGCGGTGGGCTCGTTGATCAGCCGCGACACCGTCAGGCCCGCCAGTTCGGCGGCGAACAGCGTGCGTTTGCGTTGTTCGTCGCTGAAGTAGGCGGGCACCGAAATCACCGCTTCCTGCACCGGATGGCCGAGAAAGGCTTCGGCGTCCTGTTTGAGCGAGCCGATCACCAGCGCCGAGAGCTCCTCCGGGCTGAACGACCGGCCGCCCAGTTCGAGGCGCTTGTCGCTACCCATGAAACGCTTGAAGGCGGCGGCCGTGCGTTCCGGGTGGGTGGTCAGGCGGGCCCGTGCGGCCTGGCCCACCAGAATGCTGTCGTCTTCGTCGAGGCTGACCACCGATGGGGTGAGGACATCGCCGAGGGCGTTGGGGATCAACTGGGCGCGGCCGTCCTGCCAGACGGCGATCAGGCTGTTGGTGGTGCCAAGGTCAATGCCCAGCAGGGCCGGGCGGGGGAGGGTTGCATCCTGCATGATCGATCTCGTGGGTACGTCACAAAGAGGGCGACCCTACAGGTTGCGCGAAACACTGGCAATTGCTTGGCCGTGGTCTGCCAGGCCGGCGATTGTCTCGCCGGTCGTTCAGGCCAGCAGGACTTTCAGCTCCTCCAGCGGCAGCGGTCGGCTGTGCAGGTAACCCTGGTACAGGTGGCACCCCAGTCCCTGGAGAAACTCCAGCTGTTCGGCGGTTTCCACCCCTTCGGCGATCACCTCCAGGTTCAGGCTGCGGGCCATGGCGACGATGGCCCGCACGATCTCCGCGTCGTTGGGGTCGTGGGTGGCATCGCGGACGAAGGACTGATCGATTTTCAGCGTGTCTACCGGCAAGCGCTTGAGGTAGGTCAGCGACGAATAGCCGGTGCCGAAGTCGTCCATGGCGAAACTGACCCCGAGTTTTTTCAGCCGGCGCATCTTGCTGATGGTGTCTTCCAGGTTCTGGATCACGATGCCTTCGGTGATTTCCAGTTTCAGCAGCGAAGGTGGGATCTGATGCTGGCTCAGGCTGCGTTCGATGCGTTCGACGAAGTCGTTCTGGCGGAACTGCCGCGGGCTGATGTTCACGCACAGGCTGAAATCCAGCGGGTCCACCAGGCCCTCGGCGATCAGTTGGCCGAAGGCCTGGCAGGCCTCGTCGAGAATCCAGGTGCCGACTTCGAGGATCAGGCCGCTTTCTTCCAGGACCTTGATGAACTCGTTGGGCGGCTGGGCTCCCAGTTCGGGGTGGTGCCAGCGCACCAGGGTCTCGGCGCCGACGATCCGGTTGCCGCGGGCGTCCACCTGAGGTTGGAAGTGCACGCTGAACTCGCCCCGGGACAAGGCCAGGCGCAGGTCGGTTTCCATGCGCAGGCGCTCGCTGGCGGCCTTCTGCATGGTGTTGTGGAACATCTGGGTAGTGTTGCGCCCGGAGTCCTTGGCCCGGTACAGCGCGATATCGGCGCGCTTGAGCAGGTCGGTGGGGGTCGAGCCGTGATCGGGAATCAGGGCGACGCCGATGCTCGGGGTCACCTGCAGGCGCTGGCCGTCGAGGAACATCGGTTCGGACAGCAGCTCGCGCAGGGTATCGGCCAGTTCCCGGACCTGATCGTTGACCTCGTTGCGCGTGCCTTCCAGGCCGCTGAGCAGGACCACGAACTCGTCGCCGCCCAGGCGCGCGACGGTGTCTTCCATGCGCACGCTGGCCTCGAGCCGCGCGGTGACGATCTTCAGCACGGTGTCGCCCACCGGGTGGCCGAGGGAGTCGTTGATGTGCTTGAAATGGTCCAGGTCGAGGAACAGCAGGGCGCCGCGCAGGTTGTGGCGCTTGAGCAGGGCGATCTGTTGGCTCAGCCGATCCATCAGCAGGGCGCGGTTGGGCAGGTTGGTCAGCGGGTCGTGGTAGGCCAGGTGGCGAATCTGCGCCTGGGCATTTTTCAGCAGGCTGACATCCCGCGCGGTGAGCAGCAGGCAGTCGGTTTCATTGAGGGTGATGGGCTCGACCGACACCTCTACCGTCAGAATGTCCCCGTGCTTGTTGCGCCCGAGCATTTCCAGGTGATGGACCCGGCCTTTGAGCTGCAGCTCGGCGAGCAGGATCGAACGCTGTTTTTCCTCGGCCCAGATGCCGACCTGATACACGGTGCGGCCGATCACTTCTTCGGCGCGGTAACCGGTCAGGCGGCAGAAGCCGTCGTTGACCTCCAAGTAACGCCCGGTATCGCGCTCGGAAATGGTGATGGCGTCGGGGCTGGAGTGGAAGGCCTTGGCGAACTTCTCTTCACTGGCCTTCAGCGCGGCCTCGGCGCGTTGCTGCTGGGTGATATCGCGCAGCGTGGTGACAATGCAGGGCTGCTTGTCGACGGTGATCAGCCGGCTGGAAATGATGCAGGTCAGGAGTTGCCCGTCCTTGTGCCGGACTATCACCGCGACATTGTTCAGCGCCTGCTCGCGGATCACCTGTTCGACCCGCTGCAGGCGCTGGGCGGATTCGTCCCACAGGCCGATCTGGTCGGCGCTGCGGTTGAGCACTTCGTCCACGGTCCAGCCGAAGGTCTGGGTGAAGCTGGAGTTGATCTCGATGAATTGCCCGGTTTCCTGGAGCGTGACGCAGATCGGGTCCGGGCTGACCTGGAACAGGCTGGCGAACTTCTCTTCGGAGGTCGCCAGGCGCTGTTCGCGCTCGACCTGCTCGGTGATGTCGAGCAAGGTCCCGGCCATGCGCAGCGGGTTGCCATGCTCGTCGCGATAGAGGCGGGCGCGGCTTTCCAGAAAGCGGGACGAGCCATCGGCCAGTTGCACGCGGTAGGTCAGCTGATAGTTGCCCGCCGGCCCCTCGCGCAGGCTGCGATAGGCATCGCGCATGTTGTCGCGTTCTTCGTCGGGCACACCCTCGAAAAAAGCCTCGAACGACTCGTGAAACGGCAATGGCTCCAGGCCGTGCAGTTGGGCGGCGCGGGCCGAGCCGTAGAGCATGCCGCTGGGGATGTGCCAGTCCCAGGTGCCGAGCTGGGCCGAGTCCAGGGCCAGGTCGAGGCGTTCCTGGCTGTCCTTGAGGGCCTGTTCGGCGATTTTGCGTTCGCTGGTGTCGAGAAAGGTGCTGAGCAGGTAGGCCTGGCCTTCCAGCTCGACTTTCTGGGCGCTGAGAATGCCGTCGTGGATCTGCCCGTTGCTGGCGCGCAGTTGCACCTCGAGGCTGGCGGCCTGGCCGCGCTTTTGCACCGCCTTGATCAGTTGTGCGCGCTGTTCCGGGTCGACCCACAGGCCGAGCTCGAGGGTGGTACGGCCGATGACGTGTTGCACCGGCCAGCCGAACAGGCTTTCGAAGTATTGGTTGGCCTCGCTGATCAGGCCGTCTTCCAGGCGGGTCAGCAGCACCATGTTCGGGCACAGGTGAAACAGCGTGGCGAAGCGTTTTTCCGAACTGCTGAGGGCTTGTTCGCGCTGGCGCTGTTGGGTGATTTCGCGAATCACCCCGATCATTCGGGGCTTGCCGTGCTTGTCCGGCAGCACGCTGCCATTGATCTCCAGCCAGTGCAGGCTGCCGTCGGGCCAGCGGATGCGGTGATGCATCGCCTGTTCCAGCGGTGCGCCGGCCAGCACCGAATGAAAGGCGCGAATGGTCCTGGCCCGATCCTCCTCGGGCAGCAGGTCGAGGTATTCCAGGTCCTTGGGCAGCGGCTGGCGCGGATCGAAGCCGAACAGCGCCTGGGTGCCCCGCGACCAGCTGATTTGCCCGCTTTCAATGTCCCAGTACCAGGCGCCCAGCCGTGCGCCATTGAGGGCGGCCAGCAGTTGCGGAGCGCTTTCCCAGCTTTGCTCCGACTGCTTGGGGTCGAGCGCGTGAATGCGCGGCATGGGCGGTGTGCGGTCAGCGGGTTTGGGCATGAGCAGCGGGCCTTGGGCTGAGAAGAGCGTTAGGCGCAGGTTCGGGGAGCATTGAAGGAAGGCACAAGCCATGCCCGGGCTTTTATGCCTGGGTCCCTGGCCAATCGACTTGTGCATCCATCAAAGCCATGAAAGCCCGCGCAGCATTCGACAGCGTCCGTTCGGTATGCAGGATATAGCCTAGCTGGCGAGTGAGCTGTATGCCCGGCAAAGGGATGCGCGCCACCTGATCGTCGAGCATGGTGCGCGGCAATACGCTCCAGGCCAGGCCGATGGACACCATCATCTTGATGGTTTCCAGATAGTTAGTGCTCATGGCGATGTTCGGGGTCAGGCCCTGGGCTTCGAACAGGCGCTGGACGATGTGGTGGGTAAAGGTGTTGCCACCGGGAAATACCGCCGGATGCAGGGCGATGTCGGCCAGGCTGACCGTACCGTTGCGCACCAGTGGGTGCTCGGGGGCGGCGACGAAGTCCAGCGGGTCGTTCCAGACCGGCGTGGCCTTGACCAGCGCATGGGGCTCGGGGGCCAGGGTGATCACCGCCAGTTCGGCGCGGCCGTGGAGGATCTCCTCATAGGCCACTTCCGAGTCGAGAAACTGGATGTCCAGGGCCACATCCGGATAGCGCCGGGTAAAGGCGCGCAGCAGCGGTGGCAAGCGATGCAGGCCAATATGGTGGCTGGTGGCCAGGGTCAGGCGGCCGGTGACTTCGCCGGTCAGGTTGGTCAGCGCCCGGCGGGTGTCGTCCAGCACGTTGAGGATCTGATAGGCCCGGGGCAGCAGGGCGCGTCCGGCCTCGGTCAGGCCTATTTCCCGGCCCAGGCGGTCGAACAGCCGCACGTTGAGTTGCTGCTCGAGGCCGGCGATCCGCTTGCTGATGGCCGGTTGGGTCAGGTGCAGGCGTTCGCCGGCCCCGGAGAAGCTGCCGGTTTCGGCGATCGCGATAAAAGCATTGAGGTTGGCCAGGTCCATATTTGTATTCCAGATGGTTATCCAAAGTATAAAAAATATGAATTTGAGTTATTTAATGTAACGCCATAGCATCAGCCTCACAAGCCAAGGGGTTATTGAGCGATGTCAGCCAGACCTGCGGCATAGAAAATGATGAGGAACCGTCTGATGGCCGGCAAAACGCTCTACGACAAGCTCTGGGATTCGCATTTGGTCAAGCAGCGCGACGATGGCTCGGCGCTGATCTATATCGATCGTCACATCATCC
>NZ_JBNNVU010000123.1:0-13597 GCF_050280705.1 Pseudomonas sp. NPDC089530
ACCACCTGATCCCATCCCGAACTCAGAAGTGAAACGATGCATCGCCGATGGTAGTGTGGGGTTTCCCCATGTGAGAGTAGGTCATCGTCAAGATTAAATTCCGAAACCCCAATTGCGAAAGCAATTGGGGTTTTGTTTTTGCGCGTCCGAAAACCCTGTGGCTTACCGTCAAGCCAGGTCCCTGGATACTTGCTGGAGGAGAGATCGGGTGCACGGTGATGCGCTTCGCTCCCAAAGCTTGGCCCGGACTTGGCACTTTCGCATATTGATCACCGCGAAGCGCAGCTATGGTGATGCAGATGTATGACGTAGCTCTGCAAGGTCTGCTGATCAATCTGTGCGCACCGTTAAGCTCAGGGTCATCCTCCGGACCGGCACTAGCACATAAAAGCCTGCCTGCGATCACTGTGCGGCTTTGACGGTCCCATAATGCCCGCCGCCAAACGCGCCGCGCTCATTTTTCAAGGCGCTGATGTCTCCGCCGACCGAGTTGCTCCCCAAGAAGCACCGAGGACTTACGCGAGGGAGGAGGGGCCAATGCGATGGCATGAAGTTCGGAGGCCGGATTGTGTTTACACAAGCCGCGCGCGGTGGTCGCCCGACTGAATATCTGTTTGAGTCAGACCCGGGCTTTGTCCGCCACATTGAGGGTGCCGCGTTTTTCGATGCTGGCCTGCAGATTCGCGCAATCGGCTCGAGTGATGAGCTCCGGCTGCTTCTTGTCGGGTGATCAAGATACGAATAGCGGAAGCATCAGTGCTTGTTGCCGTTTGGCTGGACTAGAAGGGCAAGACCTGCACTATCACTCCGCGTGTATTGCTTGTCGGCAGGCTTGGACGCTTTGAGCAGCAAGGCGCATAGCTACACACATCCGGTTCTCGAACTGGAATCTGTACAGAAAATGTACCCAAAAGAGGCTGGTTTGCAAGAGACGGGGATGGAACCCCAGAGACCAAAAAGCCCGCAGTTAGCGGGCTCTAGGGGTGTTGCGTAGCCGTCGTTGGACAGCTATGTACATCAAATGGTGCCCCGAGGGAGACTCGAACTCCCACTCCTTTCGAAAACGGATTTTGAATCCGCCGCGTCTACCAATTCCGCCATCAGGGCTCAATGGCGGCGAAGTATAGAGACGTGCTTACCGTTGGTCAATCAGGTTTCATGGTCAATTTTAGCTATTTCCGCTAAACTTTCCGGCCCTGCTAGACGAACCCCATCATGCGTGTTGCTGACTTTACCTTCGAGCTCCCTGATTCGCTGATCGCTCGCCATCCCCTGGCCGAGCGTCGCGCCAGTCGCCTGTTGACCCTGGATGGGGTTACTGGTGCTCTGGCCCACCGTCAATTCACTGATTTGCTTGAGCATTTGCGCCCGGGCGACCTGATGGTGTTCAACAATACCCGGGTGATTCCGGCGCGTCTGTTTGGCCAGAAAGCCTCTGGCGGCAAGCTGGAAATCCTGGTGGAGCGGGTGCTAGACAGCCACCGTGTGCTGGCCCATGTGCGCTCCAGCAAGTCGCCGAAACCGGGTTCGAAGATCCTTATCGAAGGCGGCGGTGAAGCCGAGATGCTGGCCCGGCATGACGCGCTGTTCGAGCTGGGGTTTGCCGAGGAAGTGCTGCCGCTGCTGGAGCGCGTCGGCCATATGCCGTTGCCTCCTTATATCGATCGCCCGGACGAAGACTCGGACCGAGAGCGCTACCAGACCGTGTATTCCGAGCGCCTGGGGGCGGTGGCCGCGCCGACTGCCGGGCTGCACTTCGATCAACCGCTGCTGGAGGCAATCGCCGCCAAGGGCGTCGAGACCGCGTTCGTGACCCTGCACGTCGGTGCCGGGACCTTCCAGCCGGTCCGGGTGGAGCGCATCGAAGATCACCATATGCACAACGAATGGCTGGAAGTCAGCCAGGACGTGGTGGATGCCGTGGCTGCCTGCCGGGCGCGCGGCGGTCGGGTGGTGGCGGTGGGGACCACCAGCGTGCGTTCCCTGGAAAGCGCGGCGCGCGATGGCGTGCTCAAGCCGTTCAGCGGCGACACCGACATCTTTATCTACCCGGGTCGGCCGTTCCATGTGGTCGATGCCCTGGTCACCAACTTCCATTTGCCCGAGTCCACGCTGTTGATGCTGGTTTCGGCCTTCGCCGGTTATCCCGAAGCCATGGCCGCCTACAAGGCCGCTGTCGAGCATGGATACCGCTTTTTCAGCTACGGTGATGCGATGTTCATCACCCGCAATCCGGCGCCACGCGGCCCAGAGGATCAAGCATGAGTCGCACCTGTCGTATGTCTTTTGAGCTGCTCGCCACCGATGGCAAGGCTCGTCGCGGTCGTCTGACCTTCCCCCGCGGAACCGTGGAAACCCCGGCCTTCATGCCGGTGGGCACCTACGGCACGGTCAAGGGCATGCTGCCACGGGACATCGTCGCCACCGGCGCCGAGATCATCCTGGGCAACACCTTCCACCTGTGGCTGCGTCCGGGTACCGAGGTGATCAAGCAGCACGGCGACCTGCATGACTTCATGCAGTGGAAAGGCCCGATCCTCACCGACTCTGGCGGTTTCCAGGTGTTCAGCCTGGGTGCCATGCGCAAGATCAAGGAGGAGGGCGTGACCTTCGCCTCGCCGGTCGACGGCGCGAAAGTCTTCATGGGCCCCGAAGAGTCGATGCAGGTCCAGCGCGACCTGGGCTCGGACATCGTGATGATCTTCGACGAATGCACCCCGTACCCGGCTGACGAAGATGTCGCGCGGGTCTCCATGGAGCTGTCGCTGCGCTGGGCCCAGCGCTCGAAAAATGCCCATGGCGACAATACAGCGGCGCTGTTCGGCATCGTCCAGGGCGGCATGCACCAGGACCTGCGGATGCGCTCCCTGGAAGGCCTGGACAAGATCGGTTTCGACGGCCTGGCCATCGGCGGTCTGTCGGTGGGCGAGCCCAAGCACGAGATGATCAAGGTGCTGGATTATCTGCCGGGCCAGATGCCAGCAGACAAACCTCGTTACCTTATGGGTGTTGGCAAGCCGGAAGATCTGGTTGAGGGTGTGCGCCGCGGTGTGGACATGTTCGATTGCGTGATGCCAAACCGTAAAGCCCGCAACGGGCATCTGTTCATTGACACTGGCGTGCTGAAGATCCGTAACGCGTTCCATCGCCATGATGATTCGCCGCTGGATCCGACCTGCGATTGCTATACCTGCCAGAACTTCTCCCGCGCTTATCTGCATCATCTGGACAAGTGCGGCGAAATGCTGGGGAGCATGCTCAATACCATCCATAACTTGCGTCATTACCAACGCCTTATGGCTGGTTTGCGTGAGGCTATTCAACAGGGTACATTGGCCGCCTTTGTCGATTCCTTCTATGCCAAACGCGGGTTGCCCGTGCCGCCTTTAGAATAAGTTCTAAAGACGTTCAGACCCACTTTTGTAATTATCCGGAGTGTTACATGAGCTTTTTTATCTCGACTGCAATGGCTGACGCTGCTGCACCTGCTGCTGGCCCTGCCGGCACTGGCTTTGAGTGGATTTTCCTGGTCGGTTTCCTGGTCATCTTCTACCTGATGATCTGGCGTCCTCAGGCCAAGCGCGCCAAAGAGCAAAAGAACCTGCTGGGCAGCCTGCAGAAAGGTGACGAAGTTGTGACTACTGGCGGTATCGCCGGCAAGATCACCAAAGTGACCGACGATTTCGTAGTGCTGGAAGTTTCCGACGCTATCGAGATGAAGTTCCAGAAAGGCGCTATCGCCGCCACTCTGCCAAAAGGCACGCTGAAGGCGATCTAAGTTTCATCTTTTACCAATCGACGGGGCGCGCAAGGCGCCCCGCTTCATAAACGGGCGGCGTGATGCTGAACAAATACCCTCTGTGGAAATACGTACTGATCCTGGCGGTGCTGGCGATCGGTTTTATTTATTCCGCTCCCAACCTCTACCCTGATGACCCGGCCATTCAGGTCAGCGGCGCGAGCACTGCGCTGCAGGTCACTCAGGACGATCTGGACCGTGCAAGCAAGGCGCTCAGCGAGGCCGGGATCGTCGTCAAGGCTTCCTCCGTCGGGGCCAAGGGCAAGGGCGGTCTGCTGCGTCTGACCAAGCAGGAAGACCAGCTTCCAGCCAAGGACGTAGTACGCAAGGCCCTGGGTGACGACTACGTGGTTGCACTGAACCTGGCGCAAACCACCCCGCAATGGCTGCGCAACCTCGGTGCGCACCCGATGAAGCTGGGCCTGGACTTGTCCGGTGGTGTGCACTTCCTGCTGGAAGTGGACATGGAAAAAGCCCTCGACGCACGCCTGAAGGTCTACGAAGGCGATGTGAAGAGCCTGTTGCGTAAAGAGCGCCTGCGCTATCGCAGCCTGCCGCAGCTGGGCGGTGCCATTCAACTGGGCTTCAGCGACGACGCGACCCGTGAACAGGCCCGCGTGCTGATCCGCAAGAACTTCAACGATTTCGACATTGTTCCGGCCGACCTCAATGGTCAGGCGGTGCTGCGTCTGGCGATGACCCCGGCCAAGCTGGCGGAAATCCGTGAATACTCCATCAAGCAGAACCTGACCACGGTCCGTAACCGCGTCAACGAGCTGGGTGTGGCCGAACCTCTGGTTCAGCGTCAGGGTGCCAACCGTATCGTGGTTGAGCTGCCGGGCGTGCAGGACACTGCCGAAGCCAAGCGTATCCTGGGCAAGACGGCCAACCTCGAGTTCCGTCTTGCCGCCGAGCCTGGCGCTTCGAAAGCCACTTCCGAGTCTTTCGAGTTCCGTGAAGGCAATCGTCCTCCCGCGCTGATCGAGCGTGGCCTGATCATCACCGGTGACCAGGTGACCGACGCCCAGGCAGGCTTCGACGAGCACGGTCGTCCACAGGTGAACATCAAGCTCGATGGCCATGGCGGCGAGCTGATGAGCCGTTCGACCCGTAGCAACGTCGGTCGCAGCATGGCGGTGATCTTCATCGAGCAGAAGCCGACCACCACTTACACCAAGCAAGTGGTCGACGGTGTCGAGAAAGACGTCGCGGTGCAGAGCTTCAAGGAAGAGAAGAAGATCATCAGCCTGGCGACCATCCAGTCGCCGCTGGGCAGCCAGTTCCGCATCACCGGCCTGAACGGCCAGGGCGAGTCCTCCGAGCTGGCGCTGCTGCTGCGTGCCGGTGGCCTGGCCGCACCGATGTACTTCGCTGAAGAGCGCACCATCGGTCCGAGCCTGGGTGCCGACAACATCACCAAGGGTATCGATGCGTCGCTTTGGGGCATGCTGTTCGTGTCGCTGTTCATCATCGCCATCTATCGCTTCTTCGGCATCATCGCCACTGTGGCGCTGGCGCTGAACATGGTGCTGCTGCTGGCCCTGATGTCCTTGCTGGGGGCTACGCTGACCCTGCCGGGTATCGCCGGTATTGTGTTGACCATGGGTATGGCGGTGGACGCCAACGTACTGATCTTCTCGCGGATCCGTGAAGAGATCGCCGCTGGCATGACCGTGCAGCGGGCAATCAACGAAGGCTTCGGCCGGGCATTCACCGCGATTCTCGACTCCAACCTGACCACCTTGCTGGTCGGCGGGATTCTCTTTGCCATGGGCACCGGCCCGGTCAAAGGCTTTGCGGTGACCATGTCCCTCGGGATCTTTACCTCGATGTTCACGGCCATCTGGCTGACTCGCGCGATGGTCAACCTGATCTTCGGCGGTCGTGACTTCAAGAAGTTGTGGATTTAAGGGGCTGCCATGTTACGTACTATCAACTTCATGGGCGTGCGCAACGTAGCGTTCGCCATGACCCTGCTCCTGACCGTTCTGGCGCTGTTCAGCTGGTTCCACAAGGGGTTGAACTACGGTCTGGACTTCACCGGCGGTACGCTCATCGAGCTGACCTACGAGCGTCCGGCGGATGTGATGAAGGTTCGCGCGCAACTGAGCGAATCCGGTTATCACGAAGCGATCGTGCAAAGCTTCGGTGCTACCACCGACCTGCTGGTGCGGATGCCGGGTGAAGACCCGCAACTGGGCCATCAGGTGGCGGAAGCGCTGCAGAAGATCGGCGGCGACAACCCGGCGCAGGTCAAGCGCGTCGAGTTCGTCGGCCCGCAGGTGGGCGAAGAGCTGCGCGACCAGGGCGGCCTCGGCATGCTGATGGCACTGGGCGGCATCCTGATCTACCTGGCCTTCCGCTTTCAGTGGAAGTTCGCGGTCGGCGCCATCGTCTCCCTGATCCACGACGTGGTAGTGACCGTGGGTATCCTGTCGTTCTTCCAGATCACCTTCGACCTGACGGTGTTGGCGGCGGTACTGGCGATCATCGGTTACTCGCTCAACGACACCATCGTGGTCTTCGACCGGGTGCGCGAGAACTTCCGTGTGTTGCGCAAGGCCAGCCTGATCGAGAACATCAACATCTCGACCACCCAGACCCTGTTGCGCACCATGGCGACCTCGATCTCCACCCTGTTGGCGATCGCGGCGCTGCTGTTCTTTGGTGGCGACAACCTGTGGGGCTTCTCCATCGCGCTGTTCGTTGGTGTCCTGGCGGGTACCTACTCGTCGATCTATATCGCCAACGTGGTGCTGATCTGGCTGAACCTGAGCAGCGAGGACCTGATTCCTCCGGCCAATACCGAGAAGGAAGTCGACGACCGTCCATAACGGTTTCCACTTCCCGGCAGGCAGTCAAAAAGGCGCGAGTGTTGAACTCGCGCCTTTTTTTATGCTCGAAGGCTAGGAGAAGCGCGGGCTTGTCCCGCTTGTGATGGTCAGGAGGTTCACGTGAACAAGTCTATGTTGGTTGGTGCGGTACTAGGTGCTGTCGGTGTGACTGCCGGGGGTGCTGTTGCCACCTACAAGCTGGTCAATAGCGGGCCTGAGTATGCGCAAGTGCTGGCTGTTCAACCGGTTAAACAACAGATCAAAACACCGCGTGAAGTGTGCAAGGACGTCACCGTGACCCGTCAGGCTCCGGTGAAGGATCAACATCAGATCGCCGGTACGGTGGTCGGTGCACTGGCCGGTGGCCTTCTGGGCAACCAGATCGGCGGTGGTACAGGCAAGAAGATCGCTACGGTCGCCGGTGCGGTCGGCGGTGGTTATGCCGGTAACAAGGTGCAGGAGGGCATGCAGGAGCGTGACACCTACACCACAACCCAGACCCGCTGTAACACGGTCAATGACATCAGTGAAAAGGTCATGGGTTATGACGTGAAGTACGAGCTGAATGGCAAGCAAGGCCAGGTGCGTATGGATCATGATCCGGGCAACCAGATTCCGGTCGGCAAGGATGGTCAGTTGATCCTGGGGCAGAACCAGCCGGCGTCATAAGGGTTGCAGCGTCACCCATGAAAAAAGCACCTTTCGGGGTGCTTTTTTATTACCTATTATTCAAGGCTCCTACAACGTGCGCGGTAAATCGCAGGCATAAAAAAAGCACCCCGTAGGGTGCTTTTTCTGTCGCTGGCGCTTAGCGCTTCAGCGAGGCCGGCAGGTGCGGCTGGATGGCGGTGAGGACCGCCTTGAAGCATTTGGTGTTGCCGGCAACCACGTGGCCTTTTTCCAGGAAGTCGTGACCACCGGTGAAGTCGCTCACCAGGCCGCCGGCTTCTTGAATCAGCAGGGCGCCTGCGGCCATGTCCCACTCGGACAGGCCCGACTCCCAGAATGCGTCGAAACGACCGGCAGCCACATAGGCCAGGTCCAGGCTGGCGGCACCGGCGCGGCGGATGCCTGCGGTCTGGCCGACCAGGGCGCGGAACATGCCCAGGTAGTTGTCGAGGTTGTCCATCTGGTCGTCACGGAACGGGAAACCGGTACCCAGCAGAGCGCCGTCCAGGCTGGTGCGGCCGCTGACGCGCAGGCGACGACCGTTCAGTTGGGCGCCACGGCCGCGGCTGGCGGTGAATTCTTCCTGGCGCACCGGGTCCAGAACCACGGCGTGTTCCAGGCGACCACGGTATTTGCAGGCGATGCTGACCGCGAAATGAGGAATGCCGCGCAGGAAGTTGGTGGTGCCGTCCAGTGGGTCGATGATCCACAGGTAGTCTTCACCTTCGCCGCTGCCAGCGTGCAGGCCGGTTTCTTCACCGAGAATGCCGTGGGTCGGGTAGGCCTTGCGCAGGGCGTCGATGATCTTCTGCTCAGCAGCGCGATCGACTTCGGACACGTAGTCCTTGGCGTCTTTTTCGTCAACCTTGATGGTATCCAGGCGCTCGATGGAGCGGAAAATCAGTTCACTGGCGCTGCGGGCGGCGCGCAGCGCGATATTCAGCATTGGCTGCATGGATAGGTCACCTAAGGTTGTTAAAGAAAGCCGAGCATTCTAGCAGAAAACTTTTGCAGATGAAGATCGACATTCACTCCGCCTGCCTCGATCTGCCGTACGGACCGGTAAACACGGGCATATTTTGACGAACGGCAGTCTGTCGCGAGTGCGTTGGTTTTTACCGCAAGCCGGCCCGAAGCAGTTATTTTTGAGGCGGGAGCGGCGGCTGTTCTGTAAGATTTGCTCCCCTTTCCCGTGTCCGAGAGCGCCTCCCTTGCTGCAGAACATTCGTGTCGTCCTGGTCAATACCAGTCATCCCGGGAACATCGGCGGGGCTGCGCGTGCCATGAAGAACATGGGGCTGTCGCGGCTGGTGCTGGTCGAACCGCGGGTCTTTCCGTCCCCTGAGGCCGATGCACGAGCGTCCGGGGCTACCGATATTCTTGAAAACGCTCAGGTCGTTGCCACCTTGGAAGATGCCTTGGCGGGCTGCACCCTGGTGTTCGGCACCAGTGCCCGGGATCGGCGTATTCCCTGGCCATTGCTCGACCCCCGTGAGTCTGGGGTCAAGGTGGTGCAGGAAGCCGGGCAGGGCGCCGAAATTGCCTTGGTGTTCGGCCGTGAAGATTCCGGCCTGACCAATGACGAGCTGCAGCGATGTCACTTTCACGTGCATATCCCTTCGGATCCGGAGTTCAGTTCGCTGAACCTGGCGACGGCGGTGCAGGTGCTGGCTTATGAAGTGCGTATGTCCTGGCTGGCGGCCGAAGGCCAGCCGAGCAAGGTCGAGAAGGACGAAGTGGCGTCGCCACGCAGCGATGAGCTGGCGACCATGGATGAGTTGGAGCGGTTCTACGAGCATCTGGAGCAGACGCTGGTGGCCATCGACTTCCTCGATCCGGAAAAGCCACGGCACTTGATGGCGCGCCTGCGTCGGTTGTACGGACGCAGCTCGGTGAGCCGGGCGGAAATGAATATTTTGCGTGGCATCCTCACGGAAACGCAGAAAGCGGCCCGTGGCGAGCTCCTTAAGCGGAAGAATGACGATGTTTGAGCGTTTGCGTGAAGATATCCAGAGTGTTTTCCATCGTGACCCGGCGGCGCGTAACGCGTTCGAGGTCCTGACCTGCTACCCGGGCATGCACGCCATCTGGATCCACCGCCTGTCCGGCGCACTGTGGGGTATGGGCTGGAAATGGCTGGCGCGCCTGGTGTCGAACTTCGGGCGCTGGCTGACCGGAATCGAGATTCACCCAGGGGCCAAGGTCGGTCGCCGCTTCTTTATCGACCATGGCATGGGCATCGTTATCGGCGAAACCGCGGAAATCGGTGACGACGTCACCCTCTATCAGGGCGTGACCCTGGGCGGCACCAGTTGGAACAAGGGCAAGCGCCACCCGACCCTGGAAGATGGGGTGGTGGTGGGGGCGGGTGCCAAGGTGTTGGGGCCGTTCACTGTGGGCGCGGGGGCCAAGGTCGGTTCCAATGCGGTGGTGACCAAGGCGGTGCCGGCGGGCGCCACTGTGGTGGGGATTCCCGGGCGCATCATCGTCAAGTCCGATGACGAACAGGAAGCGAAGCGCAAGGCCATGGCCGAGAAACTTGGTTTCGATGCCTATGGTGTCAGCGAAGACATGCCGGACCCGGTGGCGCGGGCCATTGGCCAGTTGCTCGATCACCTGCAGGCCGTTGACGGGCGCCTGGAGGGCATGTGCGGGGCTCTGAAGGATCTGGGCAGCAACTACTGCGCCAAGGATCTGCCGGCGCTGCGCGATGAGGATTTTGCCGGGGTCAAGGATAAGGGCGGCAGCCAGGTCGGCTGATTTTTTTGTTTGGCGGTCGGTTGCGAGCACTATCGCCCAGGTGCTCCCCTGCAGGAGCCTGTGTGCTCGCGACGACGCCCGAAAATGCGTTAGCGACCCATTAGTCACCCGTCTGATTCCAGATGTGCCATTGCTCTACAGACTTTGCTATCATTCGCGCGCTCTTTTGCGGGTAAACCTGACTAAAGTAGTAGGTCTTATAGTTGACTTAATTACTCGGGAATTGCATACTCGCTCCCATCCCGAAACACTCCGTGGTACCTGTCCATGCGACTGACTACAAAAGGCCGATACGCGGTAACAGCCATGCTTGACCTGGCGTTGCACGCGCAACATGGGCCGGTGTCCCTGGCCGATATCTCTGAGCGCCAAGGCATCTCCCTGTCCTATCTCGAACAGCTCTTCGCCAAGCTGCGCCGTAGCAATCTGGTGTCCAGCGTGCGTGGTCCGGGTGGTGGCTACCAGCTATCGCGCGACATGCAAGGCATTCAGGTGGCCCAGGTGATCGATGCGGTGAACGAATCGGTCGATGCGACCAAATGCCAGGGCCAGGGTGACTGCCATTCCGGCGACACCTGCCTGACCCACCACTTGTGGTGCGATCTGAGCCTGCAGATTCACGAATTTCTGAGTGGTATCAGCTTGGCCGACCTTGTGACTCGCCGTGAGGTGCAAGAAGTAGCCCAGCGTCAGGATCAGCGCCGCTGTAATGGCAAGGCGCAGCACCTGGACAAGATTGAAGCGTCCGCCGTCGAATGACAGCCAAAGAGCTAGCGGCACGCCAGCCAGCCTGATTTAGGAGAGAGTCCATGAAATTGCCGATTTACCTTGATTACTCAGCGACCACCCCGGTTGACCCGCGTGTCGCGCAAAAGATGAGTGAATGCCTGCTGGTCGACGGAAACTTCGGTAACCCGGCGTCCCGCTCTCACGTGTTCGGCTGGAAAGCCGAAGAGTCGGTGGAAAATGCCCGTCGTCAAGTGGCTGACTTGGTCAACGCCGACCCGCGTGAAATCGTCTGGACCTCCGGTGCCACCGAGTCCGACAACCTGGCAATCAAGGGTGTCGCGCATTTCTATCACACCAAGGGCAAGCACCTGATCACCTCGAAGATCGAGCACAAGGCTGTCCTGGACACCATGCGCCAACTCGAGCGTGAAGGCTTCGAAGTCACCTACATCGAGCCGGGCGAAGACGGCCTGATCACGCCGGCCATGGTCGAAGCCGCCCTGCGCGACGACACCATCCTGGTGTCGATCATGCACGTGAACAACGAAATCGGTACGGTCAACGACATCGCCGCCATTGGCGAGCTGACCCGCTCCAAAGGCATTCTGTTCCACGTCGACGCTGCTCAGTCCACCGGCAAGGTCGAGATCGACCTGCAGGCGCTGAAAGTCGACCTGATGTCGTTCTCCGCCCACAAGACCTACGGTCCTAAAGGTATCGGCGCGCTGTACGTCAGCCGCAAGCCGCGGGTTCGCCTCGAGGCGACCATGCACGGCGGCGGTCACGAGCGCGGCATGCGTTCCGGCACCCTGGCCACCCACCAGATCGTCGGCATGGGCGAAGCCTTCCGCGTCGCCAAGGAAGACATGGCGGCCGAGAACGCACGCATCAAGGCCCTGAGCGAGCGCTTCTACAAGCAGGTCGAGCACCTGGAAGAGCTGTACGTCAACGGCAGCATGACTGCTCGCGTACCGCACAACCTGAACCTGAGCTTCAACTATGTCGAAGGCGAGTCGCTGATCATGGCGCTCAAGGACCTGGCGGTTTCCTCCGGTTCGGCCTGCACCTCCGCTTCGCTCGAACCTTCGTACGTACTGCGCGCCCTGGGCCGTAACGACGAACTGGCGCACAGCTCGATCCGCTTCACCTTCGGCCGCTTCACCACCGAAGAAGAAATCGATTACGCCGCGCAGAAAGTCTGCGAGGCCGTGATCAAACTGCGCGCTCTTTCGCCGCTGTGGGACATGTACAAAGATGGCGTCGATATCTCGAAGATCGAGTGGGCGGCACACTAAATATAGAAGCCGCCAGATACCGGTCCTGTAGCGACGCGGCGGCTGACGCTGGCGTAACTGCAGGGCCCAAGAGCGGTCCTGATGAGTGAGGATTAAGAATCATGGCTTACAGCGAAAAGGTCATCGACCATTACGAGAACCCGCGTAACGTCGGCAAGATGAACGCGGAAGATCCTGACGTCGGTACCGGCATGGTCGGTGCTCCGGCGTGCGGCGACGTCATGCGCCTGCAGATCAAGGTCAACGAGCAGGGCATCATCGAAGACGCCAAGTTCAAGACCTACGGTTGCGGTTCGGCTATCGCCTCCAGCTCCCTGGCTACCGAGTGGATGAAGGGCAAGACTCTGGATGAAGCAGAGACCATCAAGAACACTCAGCTGGCTGAAGAACTGGCCCTGCCGCCAGTGAAAATCCACTGCTCGGTACTCGCCGAAGACGCCATCAAGGCTGCTGTTCGCGACTACAAGCAGAAGAAAGGCCTGATCTGATTTCGCGGATCATCTTTCACAGATTGAGCGACAAGTAAGGAGTCACGATGGCTATCAGCATGACAGAAGCGGCTGCTCAACACGTGCGACGCTCCCTCGACGGGCGCGGCAAAGGTGATGGGATTCGCCTGGGTGTTCGCACCACGGGCTGTTCCGGCCTTGCCTATGTCCTGGAGTTCGTCGACGAGATCGGTGAAGACGATCAGGTGTTCGAGAGCCATGGCGAGAAAGTGATCATCGATCCGAAAAGCCTGGCCTACCTGGATGGCACCGAGCTGGACTTCGTCAAGGAAGGGTTGAACGAAGGCTTCAAGTTCAACAACCCCAACGTGCGCGGTGAGTGTGGCTGCGGCGAAAGCTTCAACGTCTGAGGCTGCTCGTGGGTATTCCTTGTCATTTCGCTTTATTTGAGCTGCAACCGAGCTTCCGCCTGGATCTCGACCAGTTGGCCACGCGCTACCGTGAGCTGGCGCGTGCCGTTCATCCCGATCGTTTCGCCGACGCTTCCGAGCGCGAGCAGCGGTTGGCGCTGGAACAGTCCGCCAGCCTCAACGAGGCCTACCAGACACTCAAAAGCCCTCCCAAGCGCGCACGCTACCTGCTCGCCATGGCAGGCCATGAGTTGCCGCTGGAGGTCACAGTGCACGATCCGGAGTTTCTTCTGCAGCAGATGCAATGGCGCGAAGAGCTTGAGGATCTGCAGGATGAGGCCGACCTGGGCGGCATCGCGGCCTTCAAGCGTCGCCTGAAAGTGGCTCAGGATGAATTGAACGAAAGCTTCGCAGCCTGTTGGGACGATGCAGCGCAACGCGAACAGGCCGAGCGCCTGATGCGGCGCATGCAGTTCCTCGACAAGCTCACCTACGAAGTGCGCCAGTTAGAAGAGCGCCTCGACGATTAACCCAGTGCCGCTCCGGTCGCACGCCTGATATACAGATGGTGCTGTCGAGCCAGAACAGCGCCGAGCGCGACCTGCGCCTGGAGCCGGGCGAATCCATGGACCTGGCCGGCTATCACTTCATC
>NZ_JBNNVU010000124.1:0-12655 GCF_050280705.1 Pseudomonas sp. NPDC089530
GCCGACCCGATCAAGGCCTGCGATTACGCGGTACTGCTCAAGCGTCTGATCAAGAACATCGCCTACGACCATGAGATGGACACCACCTTCATGGCCAAGCCTTATCCGGGCCAGGCGGGCAACGGTCTGCACGTGCACATTTCGGTCATGGACAAGGACGGCAAGAATATTTTTGCCAGCGAGGATCCCGAGCAGAACGCCGCACTGCGTCACGCGATCGGCGGTGTGCTCGAGACCCTACCGGCGCAGATGGCTTTCCTCTGCCCGAACGTCAACTCCTACCGTCGTTTCGGCGCGCAGTTCTACGTACCGAACTCGCCGAGCTGGGGCCTGGACAACCGCACCGTCGCCCTGCGCGTGCCGACCGGTTCCGCCGACGCGGTCCGCCTGGAACATCGCGTGGCCGGCGCCGACGCCAACCCGTACCTGCTGATGGCTTCGGTCCTGGCGGGCGTGCACCACGGTTTGACCAACAAGATCGAGCCGGGCGCGCCAACCGAAGGCAACTCCTACGAGCAGAACGAGCAGAGCCTGCCGAACAACCTGCGCGATGCCTTGCGCGAGCTGGACGACAGCGAAGTCATGGCCAAGTACATCGACCCGAAATACATCGATATCTTCGTGGCCTGTAAAGAGAGCGAGCTGGAAGAGTTCGAACACTCGATCTCCGACCTCGAGTACAACTGGTACCTGCATACCGTGTAAGCGGCCGCAGCCAGAAAACGACGCCACAGGCCGCAAAGCCTGTGGCGTTTTTTTATGCCCGCCTTTCGGCGGATCGCGGGCAAGCCTCGCTCCTACAAGAGCCATTGCATACACCTCGGCCCCGCAGGAGCGAGGCTTGCCCGCGAAAGCGTCCTGGCAGACAACACCCAACACGCCTCGTACAATGCCCGCTGCCCCGCAGGAGACTCCCATGACACGCGTAGCCACACCCCGCAAACCCCGCGCACGCAGCCAGGCCCGGATCGACTCGATACTCGATGCCGCCCGTACCCTGCTTGCCGCCGAGGGCGTGGCCAGCCTGTCGATCTACAGCGTGGCCGAACGCGCGGAGATTCCGCCCTCCTCGGTCTATCACTTCTTCGCCAGCGTCCCTGCGCTGCTCGAAGCCCTGACCGCCGACGTCCACGCCGCGTTCCGCGCCTGCCTGCAAGAACCCATCGACCACGCCGCCCTGACCAACTGGCACGACCTGTCGCGCCTGGTCGAGCAGCGCATGCTCGCCATCTACGACGCCGACGCCGCAGCCCGCCAGTTGATCCTGGCCCAGCATGGCCTAACCGAGGTCACCCAGGCCGACCGCCAGCACGACATCGAGCTGGGCGACCTGATGCATAAACTGTTCGACCGGCATTTCGCGCTACCGGCGCTGCCCGAGGATGTCGATGTGTTCGCCCTGGCCATGGAACTGGGCGACCGCGTCTACGCCCGCTCGGTGCAGCAGCACGGGCAGATCACCGGGCGCATGGCCGAAGAAGGCATGCGGGTGTTCGACGCCTACCTGGGGCTGTACCTGCCGCCCTACCTGCCCAAGCGCCCCGCCCTGTAGCGGTCACCGCCCACAAAAAAGCCCCGAAGGGCTCACGCCATCCGGGGCCGGCTGTCGCGCATCGATCACAACTTGGCGATCGAGACCTCGGTGGACTTCACGAAGGCGATCACTTCACTGCCGATCGCCAGTTCCAGTTCCCGGACCGAGCGCGTGGTGATCACCGAAGTGACGATGCCGGATGCCGTCTGCACGTCGATTTCCGACAGCACGTCGCCTTCGACGATTTCCTTGATGGTGCCTTTGAATTGGTTGCGAACGTTGATGGCCTTGATAGTCATGGTGTCGATTCCTGTCTTGGTAAAGGTCTGAGTGGGTGTTACAGCGCCCAGCGCAATTGCGTGGGCAAGGGTGAAACGGGTTCCGGCTCGGGTGGCGACCCGGGCAGCGACAACACGCGGTTGAGGACTTCGGCCTCCAGTGCAGCCAGTCGATGGGAGCCCCGCACCCGTGGGCGCGGCAACTCCACCAGCAAGTCGAGACCGACCTCGCCGTCTTCGATCAGGATCACCCGGTCGGCCACCGCCACCGCCTCGCTGACATCGTGGGTCACCAGCAGGACGGTGAAGCCATGCTGCTGCCACAAGCGTTCGATCAGTTGCTGCATCTCGATCCGGGTCAGGGCATCCAGCGCCCCCAGCGGTTCGTCCAGCAGCAACAGGCGCGGCTGGTGAATCAGCGCCCGGGCCAGGGCCACGCGCTGCTTCTGGCCGCCGGACAAGGCCGCCGGCCACTCGTTGGCGCGATCGGCCAGGCCCACCGCCTCGAGGGCTTGCAGGGCCTGGGGACGCCAGTCGCCCCTGAGGCCCAGGCCGACGTTGTCGATGACTTTCTTCCAGGGCAGCAGGCGCGCCTCCTGGAACATCAGGCGGGTGTCTTCGATGGCCTCGCTCAGCGGTGCGGCGCCGGCCAGCAGTTGCCCGCCGCTGGGTTGGTCGAGGCCAGCCAGCAGGCGCAGCAAGGTGCTCTTGCCGCAGCCGCTGCGGCCGACCACCGCGACGAACTGACCCGCTGAAATGTGCAGGTCGATCTCGCGCAATACCTGGCGCGCACCGAAGGTCTTTTGCAGCTTGCGCACCACCAGTGGAATACCGCGCAGCAGGCGTGGAGGTTGTTGAGCCGTCATTGCGCACCACCCCTGGCCACTTGATAGGCCGGATGCCAGCGCAACCAGGCGCGTTCCAGACTCCGCGCCGCGAGGTCTGCCAGTTTGCCGAGCAGCGCATACAGGACGATGGCCAATACCACCACGTCGGTCTGCAGGAATTCCCGGGCGTTCATCGCCAGATAACCGATGCCGGAGCTGGCGGAAATGGTTTCCGCGACGATCAGGGTCAGCCACATGAAGCCCAGGGCAAAACGCACGCCCACCAGGATCGAAGGCAAGGCGCCGGGCAGTATCACCTGGCGGAACAAGGCAAAGCCGCCCAGGCCATAACTGCGGGCCATTTCCACCAGCGCCGGGTCGACGTTGCGAATGCCGTGGTAGGTGTTCAGATAGATCGGGAACAGGGTGCCCAGGGCCACCAGGAAAATCTTCGCCGACTCATCGATGCCGAACCACAGGATCACCAGGGGAATCAGCGCCAGGTGCGGCACGTTGCGGATCATCTGCACCGAGCTGTCCAACAGGCGTTCGCCCCACTTCGACAGGCCGGTGATGAACCCCAGGGCCAGGCCGATGCCGCCGCCGATCAGGAAGCCGATCGCCGCGCGCCAGCCGCTGATGGCCAAGTGGGTCCAGATTTCGCCGCTGCGGATCAGGCCGACGCCGGCTTCGATCACCGCGCTGGGAGCCGGCAGGATCCGCGTCGACAGCCAGCCGGCCGAGACCGACAGCTGCCACACCGCCAGTAACAGCAGCGGCAGGGCCCAGGGCGCCAGGCGGTGCAACAAGGTTTGTCCGTTCATGGCCGCGCCTCAGCTCTGGGACGCAGCTTTGGGGAGGATGTCGTTGGCGACCATCTCGCCGAACGGGCTCACATAGCCGGCGCCCTTGGGCAGCTCGGGGCGCTGGATATCCAGGTGCGGGAACAGCAGCTCGGCCACCCGGTACGGCTCTTCCAGGTGCGGGTAACCGGAGAAGATAAAGGTATCGATGCCCAGGTCCGCGTACTCCTTCATCCGCGCCGCCACGGTCGGACCGTCGCCCACCAGCGCGGTACCCGCGCCGCCCCGCACCAGGCCGACGCCGGCCCACAGGTTGGGGCTGACTTCCAGCTTGTCACGGCGCCCGCCATGCAGGGCCGCCATGCGCTGCTGACCGACCGAGTCGAAACGCGCCAGGGACGCCTGGGCCCGGGCGATGGTGTCGTCGTCCAGATGGGAGATCAGGCGCTCGGCCGCCTGCCAGGCCTCGGCGTTGGTTTCCCGAACTATCACGTGCAGACGGATGCCGAAGCGCACGCTGCGCCCCTGCCTGGCGGCCTTGGCGCGGACCTGCTCGATCTTCTCGGCCACCGCGGCCGGCGGCTCGCCCCAGGTCAGGACCATGTCCACCTGTTCGGCGGCCAGGTCCTGCGCGGCTTCCGAGGAGCCGCCGAAGTACAGCGGCGGACGCGGTTGCTGCAACGGCGGATAGAGCAGCTTGGCGCCCTTCACACTGATGTGCTGGCCGTCGTAGTCGACGGTTTCGCCTTCCAGCACGCGGCGCCAGATGCGGGTGAATTCCACCGAGGCCTGATAGCGCTCTTCGTGATCGAGGAACAGGCCGTCACCGGCCAGCTCGTCCGGATCGCCGCCGGTCACCAGGTTGAACAGCGCTCGGCCACCGGACAGGCGATCCAGGGTCGCCGCCTGGCGCGCCGCTACCGTCGGGGAAATGATCCCGGGGCGCAGGGCGACCAGGAACTTCAGGCGCTGAGTCACCGGAATCAGTGACGCTGCCACCAGCCAGGAATCCTCGCAAGACCGACCGGTGGGAATCAGCACGCCGCCGAAACCGAGGCGGTCGGCCGCCTGGGCGATCTGCTGCAGGTAACCGTGATCGACGGCGCGAGCGCCTTCGGCGGTGCCAAGGTAATGGCCGTCACCGTGGGTAGGCAGGAACCAGAAAATATTGAGGCTCATGGAGTTGTCTCCTAAGGGAATCGGATTACGGCGCTTTGGCAACGGCGGCTGGAGGGGTCCAGATCACGTCCTTGATGCTCAGGGGTTTGGGGATCAGCTTGAGCTGGAGGAAGCTGTCGGCGATTTTCTGCTGGGCCGCCACCACCTGCGGGGTCAGGAACTGCGCGCCGTAACCCTGGCGCTGCACCGAGGTCCGGGTGATGTCCAGCGGCAGGCCGAGCAGTGGTGCCACCTGCTGGGTCACTTCGTCCGGGTTGGCCTTGGACCACTCGCCCACCGCGCGCACTTCTTCCACCAGGGCCTTGATCACCTCGGGGTGCTGCTGCGCATAGGGTTTCTTCGCCAGGTAGAACTGATGGTTGTCGACGATGCCGCGGCCGTCACGCAGGGTGCGGGCCTGCAGCTGTTGCTCGGCCGCCGCCTGATAGGGGTCCCAGATCACCCAGGCATCGACGCTGCCGCGCTCGAAGGCGGCGCGGGCATCGGCGGGCGGCAGGAATACGGTCTGGATATCGCTGTACTTGAGGCCGGCGTCTTCGAGGGCGCGGACCAGCAGGTAATGCACGTTGGAGCCTTTGTTGAGCACGACTTTCTTGCCCTTGAGCTCGGCCACCGATTTGATCGGCGAGTCCTTGGGCACCAGGATCGCCTCGCTGCCCGGGGCCGGCGGCTCGTAGGCCACGTACAGCAGGTCGGCACCGGCGGCCTGGGCGAATACCGGCGGGGTTTCGCCGGTGACGCCGAAGTCGATGGAGCCGACGTTCAGCCCTTCCAGCAGCTGCGGGCCGCCGGGGAATTCGGTCCATTGCACCTGCACGCCCTGCTCCGCCAGGCGCTTCTCCAGCGAACCCTTGGCCTTGAGCAGCACCAGGGTGCCGTACTTCTGATAACCGATACGCAGGGCTTCGGCTGCTTGGGCTTGAACGATGGCGCCGAAGGACACAGCCGCAGCAAACAGAGCGACCAGACCACGACGCAAAATCACAGGGCGCATGGCGCTCTCCTTTTTGCGGTTGGGTTTTGGCTGCACCTGCTAAGCCGTTGGCGGCTGAGTAAGGCCAGTGATACGAATTCCGGGTGGGGCTTAGATGCTCCAGCGAGCACTCAACAAACGGTCATTCAACAGATTCGGGTCCAGTGGCTTGGGACGCCGCGCCATGGCGCTGTGAAACTGTCCCAACGCCTCGCGCAGACGCTGCTCCAGTGCTGGCGCCAGCTGCGCCTGGGCGCTGCCTTCGCCGTAGGCGATCTGGCTGTCCTCGGCGAAGATGCCCTGGAGCATCTCCTGGGCCTTGAGGGCCGACAGCACCGGCTTGAGCGCGTAGTCCACCGCCAGCATGTGGGCGATGCTGCCGCCCGTGGCCATCGGCAGGACCACCTTGTGATTCAGGGCGCGCTCCGGCAGCAGGTCGAGCAGGGTTTTCAGTGCGCCGGAAAACGAGGCCTTGTAGATCGGGGTGGCGATCAGCAGGCCGTCGGCCTGTTCGATCTGTTGCAGCAGGTCGATCACCAGCGGGCTGTCGAAGCGCGCGTGGAGCAGATCCTCAGCCGGAAAATCCCGTACCTGATAGCCGACCACTTCCACACCTTGTTGCTGCAACCAGCGTTTGGCGTGTTCCAGCAGCACCCCGGAGCGGGAGCGTTGGCTGGGACTGCCACCGAGTGAGACGACCAGCATGCAGAGGGTTCCTTTCACGGTAATGGGCGATTCGCGGTTTGCGATCTCGCTGAGCTGAGCAGACCTTACCAGCCTATTCATATATCCATAAATCTTATTTATTCATTTGTTTATTCTTTAAATGAATATATAGAGCCTATTCTCCAGGCAAAAAAATAGGCCGTCGAAACGGCCTAAAACCCCTGCTTTATGGATGCGGTACATAACCTGTAGGAGCGAGGCTTGCCCGCGATGGCGTCATCCGTGACCACCACAACCTCGCGTCGTGCCTATCGTGGGCGCTCCTACGGTCTCTGGTATTAGCGATTGGGTTGCGGCGTCAGGCGCAGGTAGGGTTTGACCGCGCGATAACCTTTGGGGAAGCGCTGCTTGATTTCGTCTTCGTCCTTGAGCGACGGCACTATCACCACCTCGTCACCGTCCTGCCAGTTGGCCGGCGTGGCCACCTTGTAGTTGTCGGTGAGCTGCAGCGAGTCGATCACCCGCAGGATCTCATGGAAGTTGCGCCCGGTACTGGCCGGATAGGTGATGGTCAGGCGCACCTTCTTGTTCGGGTCGATGACGAACAGCGAACGCACGGTCAGGGTGTCGTTGGCATTCGGGTGGATCAGGTCGTACAGGTCCGAGACCTTGCGGTCGGCGTCGGCCAGGATCGGGAAATTGACCAGGGTGTTCTGGGTTTCGTTGATGTCCTCGATCCACTTGTGGTGCGAGTCCACCGGGTCCACCGACAGGGCAATGGCTTTTACCCCGCGTTGGGCGAATTGGTCCTTGAGCTTGGCGGTGAACCCCAGCTCCGTGGTGCACACCGGGGTGAAATCCGCCGGGTGGGAAAACAGTACGCCCCAGCTGTCGCCGAGCCACTCATGGAAACGAATCTTGCCGGCACTGGAATCCTGTTCGAAGTCGGGGGCGATATCGCCCAATCTGAGGCTCATGCTGCTGCTCCTGTGAGTGCGTTATGAGCCCTACTCTGCCTGCGCCTGGAGATATTTAAAAAGAATAAATATCGATTTATTTAGGCCTGAAAGGAATATTAAAAATCTCTTCACTGGATTCGCACCCGCCCAGGGCACACCATCCTCGACAAGGTTCGAGAAGGCCTTGAGTAGCTGTAAAGAGGGGATTCGGGAAGGACCTGCGGGGGTGGGTCCGACCTGGATGACAACACCTCGCCCGGCATTGCGCCGGGCGAGGTTTTTACGTCGGATTACAACAGCGGGATCGAGTAGCTGACGATCAGGCGGTTTTCGTCCTGCGAGCGCTGGCCAGGAATGTCGTTACGCCACATGGCGTTTTTCCAGGTCAGGCCCAGGTTCTTCAGTGGACCTTCCGGAATCACGTAGGCCACGGTCAGGTCGCGTTCCCACTCGCTGGCGTTGGTCGCCGAAACGGTACGCTGAGGGAGAACGGAACCCTCTTTGCCGGAAGTGTCGATGTTATCGCCACGCAGATAGATCACACCGGCGGTCAGGCCAGGCACGCCGACCTTGGCGAAGTCATAGGAGTAGCGAGCCTGCCAGGTACGTTCACCAGCACGGGCGAACTTGGAGATCTGCATGTCGGTGGTCAGGTAAGCCGACGAACCGTCACCCTGGTTCAGCCAAGGGAAGTCGCTGTCGCCGTTGCTGACCTGATAGCCGCCACCGAAGGTATGGCCGTTCACCGAGTACAGGAACAGGCCGCTGACCAGGTTGTTATCAACCTTGCCCTTGGTGATGCCGGTACCGTAGTCGCCGGTGGTGTAGTAGGCCGGATCGTGGCCGTTGGCACCGTCGTCGCGGCTGTTGAAGTAGCGCAGGTCGGACTTCAATACGCCCGGGCCGATGGCCCAGTTGTGCAGCAGGCCAACGAAGTGCTGCTTGTAGAAGTCTTGCAGGTTGCCGTAGTAGTACTGAGCCGTCAGATCTTTAGTGATCTTGTAGTCACCACCACCGTAGATGAACTTGTTGCTGTCACGACCGGCAGCGGTGTGCGCGTTCGCACCAGCGATCGACAGTTCTTCGTTGTTGCTGGAGTTACGACCCTTGGCGTGCTCGATCTGACCACCGACCAGTGTCAGGTCCTTGATGTCGTTCGAGGTGATCTGACCGCCCTGGAAGGTTTGCGGCAGCATACGACCATCGTTGGTTACGATGACCGGCAGCTTTGGCTGCAGGGTGCCGAGCTTCAGTTCGGTCTGGGAGATCTTGGCTTTGGCAGTCAGGCCCAGGCTGGAGAAGTTATCAACAGCTTTGCCGTTGGACTCGCTTGGGAAAACGGTGCCGCCATAAGAGGTAGCATTGGCGCCGTTGGTGCCGCCGCCCGAATCCAGCTTGATGCCCAGCAGGCCGATAGCATCCAGACCGAAGCCCACGGTGCCTTCGGTGTAGCCGGAAGTGAAGTTGAGCTGGAAGCCCTGGCCCCACTCTTCCTGCTTGTTCTGTGCGCCGGACGCCTTGGTATCAGCATCACGGTTATCAGTATTGATGTAGAAGTTACGCAGACCCAGAGTGGCCTTGCTGTCTTCGATGAAACCGGCGGCGCCTGCCTGCTGCGCCATCACCCCAACGGCCACAGCCAGGGCCAAGGTGGACTTGTTCATGTTTCGCTCCTCTCGTTTCTAATTCTTGTGTACTCAGGCCCAGGATCTTGTGCCCCGGGTCCATCGGTGGGCGATTAGCGCCAGACCGTGACTCATAAGTCAATCGTAACCAACTGTGTCTACGACCAAGGTCTAATCGCGATGATTGGGTCCTTGCAGGGTAATGAATTTCTCATAAACCCAAAAAGAATTATTTCATTATTTTTCATACCGTTCAGGAATATAACGAGACACAACCCTTTGTGCCGTGGCACAAAGTATCGGCGCTCCTTTTGATTCCTAAATGGTATTTCCCTGCTGATCTTTAGATCGATCAGTTAAAACGCTGGCCAGATACGTCACCCAGTATCAAAAAGGCGACGCAATCATGGCTAAACGCTAATGCTCTCGTCAATTTGTTACAGTTTTTGTATCGCCCGCATTTATTTTTCCGACATGAAAAACCACCCGCGACAGGCACTGCAAAAACCCGCTCCTGTCAAGAGCGGGCTTCCGGACGCCGGGGTATTCAGAGGGCTTTTTCGAAGATTTTCGAATTGCGCTGGTAGTTGTACAGCGAGGCCCGCGCGGAAGGCAGACGCTCGACGCTGCTAGGCGCAAAACCGCGCTCGCGGAACCAATGGGCGGTGCGGGTGGTGAGGACGAACAGGGTCTTCAGGCCCTGGGCCCGGGCCCGGGTTTCGATCCTTTCCAACAGTTCGTCGCCACGACCGCCGTGGCGGTATTCGGGGTTCACCGCCAGGCAGGCCAGTTCCCCGGCATCGGAATCGGCGATCTGGTAGAGCGCCGCGCAGGCAATGATCATGCCCTCGCGCTCGACCACGCTGAACTGCTCGATCTCGCGCTCGAGCACCTCGCGGGAACGCCGCACCAGGATCCCCTGCTCTTCCAGCGGGCTGATCAGATCCAGCAGACCGCCGACGTCCTCGATGGCTGCTTCGCGAACCCGTTCGAACTGCTCCTGGGCCACCAGCGTACCGCCACCGTCACGGGTGAACAGCTCGGTCAGCAGCGCGCCGTCCTCGGCGTAACTGACGATATGGCTGCGCCCTACGCCGCCCCGGCACGCCTCGGCCGCGGCATCCAGCAGCTCGGCCTGATAGTTGCTGCCCAGGCGCTGCAAATGGGCCGGCACCTGCTGCGGACGCAGCTCGCGCACCAAATGGCCACTTTCGTCCAGCAGCCCCTGCTCGGCGCCGAACAGCAGCAGCTTGTCGGCCCCCAGGTCGATGGCGGCGCGAGTGGCGACGTCTTCGCAGGCGAGGTTGAAAATTTCCCCGGTCGGCGAGTAGCCCAAGGGCGACAGCAGCACGATGGAGCGTTCGTCCAACAGGCGATTGATGCCTTTGCGGTCGACCCGCCGCACTTCGCCGGTGTGGTGATAGTCGACGCCTTCGAGCACGCCGATCGGCCGGGCGGTGACCAGATTGCCGCTGGCCACCCGCAAGCGCGAGCCCTGCATCGGCGAGGACGCCATGTCCATGGACAGCCGCGCTTCGATGGCGATCCGCAGCTGGCCGACGGCGTCGATCACGCATTCCAGGGTCGCCGCATCGGTGATGCGCAGGCCGTGGTGGTAATGCGGGGTCAGGCCGCGCGCCGCCAGGCGGGCTTCGATCTGTGGACGCGAGCCGTGCACCAGCACCAGGCGCACGCCCATGCTGTGCAGCAGCACCAGGTCATGGACGATGTTGCCGAAATTCGGGTGCTCGACACCGTCGCCGGGCAGCATGACGACGAAGGTGCAATCGCGGTGGGCATTGATATAGGGAGAAGCGTGACGCAGCCAATTGACGTATTCGGGCATAACCTGAGCCTGTAAATAAGAAGCAGCCTATGAAAGGACGAAACGGGAAAACGCACAGCGGGCTGGTGGTTATCGTCGGAACAGGCTTGGCGACACGCTCGCTCTCCTTCAGGTACGGGCTTGGACGTCGGTGATTTAGGGAAAACTCAGGCCGGCGTCAGGCAATAATGTTCGATCAGTTCGCGTAATAGATGCACGGTAGGCTGCAAGCGTGACATTTCGAGGTACTCCCCCGGCTGGTGCGCACAGGCAATGTCGCCCGGGCCCAGTACCAGCGTCTCGCAGCCAAGGCGCTGAAGATAAGGCGCTTCGGTGCCGAACGCCACTGCTTCGGCGCGATGACCGGTCAGGCGCTCGGCGATCCGCACCAGTTCGGTGTCTTCGGCCTGTTCGAATGACGGCGCTTCGGGAAACAGCGGCGCGTAGTCGATCTTCACCTGATGCCGTTCGGCCACGGGTTGCAGCCTCTGCCGGATGGCCGCGCGCAGCGCCTGCGGGTCCATGCCCGGCAATGGCCGCAGGTCGAACTCCAGCGAGCATTGGCCACAGATCCGGTTCGGATTGTCGCCGCCATGGATACAGCCCAGGTTCAGGGTCGGATACGGCACGCTGAACTGCGGATTGCAAAATTCCCGCTGCCACGCCAGGCGCAGGCCACGCAGTTCGCCGATGGCGTCGTGCATGGCTTCCAGGGCGCTGTGGCCCAGGCTCGGGTCGGAGGAGTGGCCGCTGCGCCCGAGAATATCGATGCGCTCCATCATCACGCCTTTGTGCATGCGGATCGGCCTGAGCCCGGTCGGTTCGCCGATCACCGCAGCGCGTCCCAATGGCCGGCCGGCTTCGGCCAGGGCCCGGGCGCCCGCCATGGAGCTTTCCTCGTCGCAGGTGGCAAGCACCAGCAGCGGCTGCTTGAAAGGCTGATCCAGCAGCGGCCGGACCGCCTCGATGATCAGGGCGAAAAAGCCCTTCATGTCGCAACTGCCCAGGCCGACCCAACGGCCGTCGACCTCGGTGAGTTTCAGCGGGTCGGTCTGCCACAGCGCGCCGTCGAACGGCACGGTGTCGCTGTGGCCGGCCAGCACCAGGCCGCCGGGGCCGCTGCCAAAACTGGCGAGCAGGTTGAACTTACCGGGGTTGACCTGCTGGATATCGCAGGCAAAACCCAGGTCGCCGAGCCAGCTCGCCAGCAAGTCGATGACCGCCCGGTTGGACTGGTCCAGCGCCGGCTGGGTGCAACTGACCGAAGGCGTGGCGATCAGCGCGGCGAACTGCTCTTTCATGGACGGCAATGGCATGCGCTGGCTCCCTGGCTCCTGGACGAAGTTCATCATAGAGCCATCCGGCGAGCGGAATAAACCGTCACGACGCCTGGACGCGGCGAGTCCTGTACACTGCACGGCCTTGGCAGCCACACATTCCCCCGGCTGCGCTCCCGATCCTGGATTTTCCGGCCATGCAGAAAGAAACCGAAATCAAACTCCGCGTCAGCCGCGAAACCCTCGCCGCCCTGCGTGAGCACCCGCTCCTGAAAAAACGCAACAAAAGTGGCTGGGAACACCGTGAACTGATGAACCAGTACTTCGATACGCCCGAGCGCGACCTGGCCCACGCCAAGGTCGCCTTGCGCCTGCGCCGCGACGGCGACGAAGTGATCCAGACCCTCAAGACCCGCGGCCAGAGCGTTGCCGGCCTGTCGGAACGCAACGAGTACGACTGGCACCTGGCCAAAGCCAAGCTCGACCTGAAGAAACTCGACGGCGAATGCTGGCCCGAGCAACTGGCCGAACTGGACAAGAAAACCCTCAAGCCACTGTTCACCACCGACTTCGTCCGCGAACGCGCGGAAATCGCCTGGGGCCGCGGCAAGGCCAAGGTGGTGATCGAAGCCGCCCTGGAGCCAACAGGACCATTGAACGCTCTGTCTCCAGCCAGTCTTCCGAACTCCAGGTCGAACGCCTGCGCTCC
>NZ_JBNNVU010000125.1:0-12649 GCF_050280705.1 Pseudomonas sp. NPDC089530
GACGGGTTTCGTTGACCGCCATGTTGCTGGTGACCTATGGCGTGGGGGCCAGTGTCGGCCCCTTGGTCGCAGGCGTGCTGATGATGATGTGAATCTTGTTGCGCGCGCCGAAAATGTACTTGCCCATTTTCGGATTCCAGTAACGGGTTTGGTGACCGAAGTGCACACCGGCCTTCAGCATATCGCGCATGTTGACTTGGGACATGATAGTTCCTTAATAAGTCGGGTTAGGCCTCCACGTATCCCAATGACCAACCAACAGCTTGTGCTGAGGGCACCCAGGTCATCGTGTCGACACGTGTGTGGGTTTGGGCTTTTCGGGGCATCCCCGGAAAGCGGCGCATTTTATATCACAAGAAGGGCAAAAACGGAACCCGGATTCTCACTTCCCACGGAGCGCCTTTTGGCTCCCCCCTTGGAATCGGGCCAGAATGCTCCACTGTTATATGCACAGAGCCTCAGATTTGCCCCGGGGCTCTGTTAGAATCGCACTTTTGAGGCTATATGAAAGCGCGACGCGACCAAGCGGGCTTGGTCTGCGGCACGCCGTTTTCAAGCCATTCCGTGTTTACCCGCGCCACTGAGCGTCAAGAGAGCCTGTATGACCGTCACCCTCAAAACTCCCGAGGACATCGCAAAAATGCGTGTCGCCGGCAAACTGGCCGCCGATGTGCTGGAAATGATTGCCGAGCATGTCAAACCCGGTGTGACCACCGAAGAGCTGGACCGTATCTGCCACGACTACATCGTCAATGTGCAGCAGGCGATCCCCGCTCCGCTGAACTACAAGGGTTTCCCCAAGTCCATCTGCACCTCGATCAACCACGTGGTGTGCCACGGCATCCCGAACGAGAAGCCGCTGAAGGATGGCGACACCCTGAACATCGACGTCACCGTCATCAAGGACGGCTACCACGGCGACACCAGCCGCATGTTCCACGTCGGCACCGTGCCGGTCTGGGCCGAGCGCCTGTCGCAGATCACCCAGGAATGCATGTACAAGGCCATCGAACTGGTCAAGCCGGGCTGCCGCCTGGGCGACATCGGCGAAGTCATCCAGAAGCACGCTGAGAAGAACGGCTTTTCGGTGGTTCGCGAGTTCTGCGGCCACGGTATCGGAAAAGTGTTCCACGAAGAACCGCAGATCCTGCACTACGGCCGTGCCGGCACCGGCATGGAGCTCAAAGCCGGCATGACCTTCACCATCGAGCCGATGATCAACCAGGGCAAGGCCGACACCAAGGTGCTGGGCGACGGCTGGACCGCGATCACCAAGGATCGCAAGCTCTCCGCGCAGTGGGAACACACGCTGCTGGTGACCGAGACCGGCTACGAGATCTTCACCCTGCGCAGCGATGACACCATCCCGCGCGTTTCGGCCTGATCCATGCATCTGCGCCGGTCCCTATAGATAGAAAGGAAAGCCAATCGATGCCGCAGGTGGATCCCGAATTGTTCGACCGCGGCCAGTTCCAGGCGGAACTGGCCCTGAAGGCCAGCCCTATCGCGGCCTTCAAGAAAGCCATCCGTCAGGCACACGAAGTGCTCGACACACGCTTTCGCAACGGACGGGATATCCGCCGGCTCATCGAGGACCGTGCCTGGTTCGTCGATAACATCCTGCAAAAGGCCTGGGACCGATTCGACTGGAGCAAAGACGCCGACATCGCCCTGGTGGCGGTCGGCGGCTACGGTCGCGGCGAACTGCACCCCTACTCGGACATCGACCTGCTGATCCTGCTGGACAGCGCCGACCACGAAATCTTCCGCGACTCCATCGAACGCTTTCTCACCCTGCTCTGGGACATCGGCCTGGAAGTGGGGCAAAGCGTGCGCTCGGTGGAGGAATGCGCCGAAGAGGCCCGCGCCGACCTGACAGTGGTCACCAACCTGATGGAAAGCCGCACCATTTGCGGCCCCGAACACCTGCGCCAACGCATGCTGGATGTCACCAGCACGGCCCACATGTGGCCCAGCAAGGATTTCTTCCTGGCTAAGCGCGCCGAACAGAAGGCGCGGCATCACAAGTACAACGACACCGAATACAACCTGGAACCCAACGTCAAAGGCTCGCCCGGCGGCCTGCGGGACATCCAGACCATCCTCTGGGTCGCCCGGCGCCAGTACGGCACCCTGAACCTGCGGGCCCTGGCCGGCGAAGGTTTCCTGGTGGAAAGCGAGAACACCCTGTTGGCCTCGTCCCAGGAATTCCTGTGGAAAGTCCGCTACGCCCTGCACATGCTCGCCGGGCGCGCCGAAGACCGCCTGCTGTTCGACCACCAGCGCTCGATCGCCAAGCTGCTGGGTTTCGAGGGCAACGACGCCAAGCAGGCCATCGAAAGCTTCATGCAGCAGTACTACCGGGTGGTGATGAGCATCGCCCAGTTGAGCGACCTGATCATCCAGCATTTCGAGGAAGTCATCCTAGCGCCGGAAGACGAAGCGCCACCGCAGCCGATCAACTCGCGGTTCCAACTGCACAACGGCTACATCGAGGCGATCAACACCAATGTGTTCCGGCGCACGCCGTTCGCCATGCTGGAAATCTTCGTGCTCATGGCCCAGCACCCGGAGATCAAGGGCGTACGCGCCGACACCATTCGCCTGCTGCAGGAAAACCGTCATCTGATCGACGACGATTTCCGTCATGACATCCGCAATACCAGCCTGTTCATCGAGCTGTTCAAGTGCGAGATCGGCGTCCACCGCAACCTGCGGCGGATGAACCGCTACGGCATTCTCGGGCGTTATCTGCCGGAGTTCGGCCATATCGTCGGGCAGATGCAACACGACCTGTTCCACATTTATACGGTCGACTTCCACACCCTGAACCTGATCAAGCACCTGCGCAAACTGCAGTACACCCAGGTCTCGGAGAAATTCCCGCTGGCCAGCAAGCTCATGGCCAAGCTGCCCAAACCCGAGTTGATCTACCTGGCCGGGCTCTACCACGACATCGGCAAGGGCCGGCACGGCGACCACTCGGACATCGGCGCCGTGGACGCGGAAGCCTTCTGCATCCGCCACCAGTTGCCGCTGTGGGACACCCGCCTGATCGTCTGGCTGGTACAGAACCACCTGGTGATGTCGACCACAGCCCAGCGCAAGGACCTGTCCGACCCGCAGGTCATCCATGACTTCGCGCAGATAGTGGTCGACCAGACCCGCCTGGACTACCTGTATGTACTGACGGTGTCCGACATCAACGCCACCAACCCGACGCTGTGGAACTCCTGGCGCGCCAGCCTGCTGCGCCAGCTCTACACCGAAACCAAGCGCGCCCTGCGCCGCGGCCTGGAAAACCCAGTGGACCGCGAGGAACAGATCCGCCAGACCCAAAGCGCGGCGCTGGACATCCTGGTCCGCGCCGGCACCGATCCGGACGACGTCGAGCAACTCTGGGCGCAACTGGGCGACGACTACTTCCTGCGCCACACCGCCGGCGACGTGGCCTGGCACAGCGACGCGATCCTCCAGCAGCCGGCCGACGGCGGCCCGCTGGTGCTGATCAAGGAAACCACCCAGCGCGAATTCGAGGGCGGCACGCAGATCTTCATCTACGCCCCGGACCAGCACGACTTCTTCGCCGTGACCGTAGCCGCGATGGACCAGTTGAACCTGAACATCCACGACGCCCGGATCATCACCTCCAGCAGCCAGTTCACCCTCGACACCTATATCGTGCTCGACAACGACGGCGGCTCGATCGGCAACAACCCACAACGCGTCAAACAGATCCGCGACGGCCTTACCGAGGCCCTGCGCAACCCTGACGACTACCCGACCATCATCCAGCGTCGGGTGCCGCGTCAGCTCAAGCACTTCGCCTTCCCACCGCAAGTGACCATCCACAACGACGCCCAGCGCCCGGTGACCGTGCTCGAACTGAGCGCACCCGATCGCCCCGGCCTGCTGGCGCGCATCGGCAAGATCTTCCTGGAGTTCGACCTGTCGCTGCAAAACGCCAAGATCGCCACCCTGGGCGAGCGCGTGGAAGACGTGTTCTTCATCACCGACGCGCACAACCAGCAACTGTCCGATCCCCAGCTGTGCAGCCGCCTGCAGGACGCCATCGTCGAGCAGCTGAGCGTCAGCCACGAACCGACTACCGCCTTGACGCGCCTGAGCATCTGACCACGCGCCACGACCCGCTTTGAGTGAGACACCGCACCGATGAACAACGCTCTGAACCAGTTGCAGCCCTACCCGTTCGAAAAACTCCGCGCCCTGCTCGGCGGCGTCCAGCCGAACCCGGCCAAGCGCCCGATCGCGCTGTCCATCGGCGAACCCAAGCACCGTTCGCCGAGCTTCGTCGCCGAAGCCCTGGCCAACAACCTGGACCAGATGGCGGTGTACCCGACGACCCTGGGCCTGCCCGCCCTGCGCGAAGCCATCGCCGGCTGGTGCGAGCGGCGCTTTGGCGTGCCGAACGGCTGGATCGACCCGGCGCGCCACGTGCTGCCGGTCAACGGCACCCGCGAGGCGCTGTTCGCCTTCACCCAGACCGTGGTCAACCGTGGCGACGATGCCCTGGTGGTCAGCCCGAACCCCTTCTATCAGATCTACGAAGGCGCGGCCTTCCTCGCCGGGGCCAAGCCGCACTACCTGCCGTGCCTGGATGAAAACGGCTTCAACCCGGACTTCGACGCCGTACCGGCCGAGATCTGGCAGCGTTGCCAGATCCTGTTCCTGTGCTCGCCGGGCAACCCCACCGGCGCGCTGATCCCGATCGACACCCTGAAGAAAATCATCGCCCTGGCCGACCAGTACGACTTCGTGATCGCCGCCGACGAGTGCTACAGCGAGCTGTACTTCGACGAGCAGAGCCCGCCACCTGGCCTGCTCACCGCCTGCGCCGAACTGGGACGCCAGGACTTCAAGCGCTGCGTGGTATTCCACAGCCTGTCCAAGCGCTCCAACCTGCCAGGCCTGCGCTCCGGCTTCGTCGCCGGCGACGCGGACATCCTCAAGGGTTTCCTGCTCTACCGCACCTACCACGGCTGCGCCATGCCGGTGCAAACCCAACTGGCCAGCGTCGCGGCCTGGAACGATGAAGTGCATGTGCGCGCCAACCGCGCGCTGTATCGCGAGAAATTCGATGCGGTGCTCGAGATCCTCGCACCGGTGCTCGACGTGCGGCGCCCGGACGGCAGCTTCTACCTGTGGCCGAACGTGGCGGGCGACGACGCGGCGTTCTGCCGCGACCTGTTCGAGCAGGAACACGTGACCGTGGTGCCGGGTTCTTACCTGTCCCGCGAGGTCGACGGCAACAACCCGGGCGCCGGCCGAGTGCGCATGGCCCTGGTGGCGCCATTGGCCGAATGCGTGGAAGCGGCCGAGCGGATCCGCGATTTCGTCCTGCGCCGTAAATAAGCACGCAGCCCCGTAGGAGCGAAGCTTGCTCGCGATGAACGATGACGCGGTGCATCAGGTGCATTGCGTCGTCTTTCTCGCGGGCAAGCCTCGCCCCTACACAAGCGCTATTTCACCTGCCCCAGATTGGCCTCGCTGAGGTCCAGCTCGCCCAGGACCTCACGCAGCACGTCGTCGCCAATCTGGTGCTGGCGGCTCAACCGGTACAACTCCAGCCGCTGCGCCCGCAGCGCCTTCACGCGCAACTTGCGCTCCAGCAGATCCATCTGGAATGCCAGCGCCTGGGCCTCGGCGGAATCGTTGAATACCTCCAGTTGATGACGATACTCCGCCATCAACCGCCCCTTGAGCTCAATGGCCAGCGCCGCCTGGGCCGCGTCCGGGGCGTTGACCCCGTCGGCCACTTCCTCGGCTTCGAGGGCATGAATCGCTGCCTCGGCGGTTTTGCGCCAGGCATCGCGGACTTCGGCATGGCGCTTCTCATCGGGACTCTTCTGGATGCCCCGCAGCAAGAGCGGCAAGGCAATACAGGCAGCGATCAACGACAACAGAATCACCCCGGCGGCGATGAAGATCAGCAGGTCGCGCTCGGGAAAGGCCTCCCCCGCCCCCAGCCACAGCGGTACTGACATGACGCCCGCCAGGGTCACCGCTCCGCGCACCCCGCCCAGGGTCAGCAGCCAGCAGGAGCGCGCGGTCGGCACCAGCGTCAGCTCGCCCTTGCCGCGCCAGCGCCGTAGCAGGCCGGACAGACGCCAGATGCTTTGCACCCAGATGAAGCGCAATACCAGCAGCACCAGGAAGATCGCCGCCACCTCCAGGCAGCGATAGAACAGAGTCGGCCACACCGTGGTTTCATGGCTGACCACGGCCTTGATGATGTCCGGCAATTGCAGGCCCAACAGCAGGAAGATCAGCCCGTTGAAGGCGAACTCCAACAGCGACCAGACGCTACGGTTGAGCAGGCGGGTGCTGGTCTGCCGCGGCAGCAGATCGAGCCAGCTCTGCATCATGCCCGCCGCCACCGCCGAGAGGATGCCCGAGGCCCCCAGGCGCTCGGCCAGCACGTAGGCGGCGAACGGCAGCAACAGCATGAACACCACATGGGTCGCCGGGTCGTCCCAGCCGCGGGCGATCATCCAGGCGCGCAAGCGGCCCACCAGCCAGCTCAGGGCCACGCCGACCGCCAGGCCACCCACGGCCACCAGCACGAAGGTCAGGCTGGCGTTGGCCAGGGAAAACGCCCCGGTCACGGCCGCCGCCAGGGCGAACTTGAAGGTCACCAGGCCCGACGCATCGTTCATCAGCGCCTCGCCCTGCAGCATGTGCATCAGCGGCGTGGGCAGGCGGTTCTGGGTAATGGCCGACACCGCCACGGCATCGGTCGGCGACAGCACCGCCGCCAGGGCAAAGGCCACCGGCAGCGGGATGGTCGGCAACAACCAGTGAATGAAGTAGCCGGCCCCCACCACGGTGAACAGCACCAGGCCGACGGCCAGGGTCAGGACCGGGCCACGCAGGCGCCACAGCTCGCGCTTGGGCATGCGCCAGCCATCGGAGAACAGCAACGGCGGCAGGAACAGAAACAGAAACAATTCCGGGTCCAGGGCCACATGCAGCCCCAGGGAGGGCCAGGCCAGCAAGGCGCCGGCGGCGATTTGCACCAGGGGCAACGGCAGCGGAATCACCCGTCCGACCAGGCGCGAGACACTCACCAGCATCAGCAGGATCAGGACGGTATAAGCGGTTTGCATAAAGCGGTTTTCCCCATCGGACAGCAGCAGACTTCAGGCAACAGGTTACCGTCGAAGTGCCATATTAACGGCTTAAGCTGGGGCCTGACCGCTGCACAAAAGTCGCAAGGGCCCCATGCTCTTGTCACACAAAGCGACAAAGCCGGAGCTTCGCCGACGCCGAACCGCCGTGGGCGTGGCATAATCCGAACCTTTGACTCCAGCATCTCAAAAGGGGGCAATTCCTTGACCGCTTCAAGCAAAACGTTGCACCTTTTCGGCATCAAAGCCTGCGACACCATGAAAAAGGCGCGCACTTGGCTCGATGAACACGCTGTCAGCTATGACTTCCATGACTACAAAACGGTCGGAATCGACCGTGAACACCTGAACCAATGGTGCGACGAGCACGGCTGGCAGGTGGTGTTGAACCGCGCGGGCACGACCTTTCGCAAACTCGACGACGAACGCAAAGCCGATCTCGACCAGGCGAAAGCGATCGAACTGATGCTCGCGCAACCCTCGATGATCAAGCGCCCGGTGCTCGATCTCGGTGACCGAACCCTGATTGGCTTCAAGCCGGATCTCTACGCGGCAGAAATCCAATAAGAGCTGCCCGTTCAATTTCGTAAGAGGTAACAGCATGTCCACTACCCTGTTCAGCCTGGCCTTCGGTGTCGGCACTCAAAACCGTCAAGGCGCCTGGCTGGAAGTCTTCTATGCCGCGCCCCTGCTCAAGCCGTCGGCGGAAATCGTCGCCGCCGTCGCCCCGGTACTGGGCTACGGCGCAGGCAACCAGGCCATCGCCTTCACCAACGCCCAGGCCGCGGAACTGGCCGATGCGCTGAAAGGCATCGACGCCGCCCAGGCCGCCCTGCTGACCCGCCTGGCCGAAAGCCACAAGCCGCTGGTCGCCACCCTGCTGGCCGAAGACGCCCAGCTGAGTTCGACGCCTGAGGCCTACCTGAAGCTGCACCTGCTGTCCCACCGCCTGGTCAAGCCCCACGGCCTGAACCTGGCCGGGATCTTCCCGCTGCTGCCGAACGTGGCCTGGACCAACCAGGGCGCGGTCGACCTCGGCGAGCTGGCCGAGCGTCAACTGGAAGCCCGCCTGCGCGGCGAGCTGCTGGAAGTGTTCTCGGTGGACAAGTTCCCGAAAATGACCGACTACGTGGTGCCGAGCGGCGTGCGTATCGCTGACAGCGCGCGTATCCGCCTGGGCGCCTACATCGGCGAAGGCACCACCGTGATGCACGAAGGTTTCGTCAACTTCAACGCCGGCACCGAAGGCCCGGGCATGATCGAAGGCCGGGTTTCCGCTGGCGTATTCGTCGGCAAGGGTTCGGACCTGGGCGGCGGCTGCTCGACCATGGGCACCCTGTCGGGCGGTGGCAACATCGTGATCAAGGTCGGCGAAGGCTGCCTGATCGGCGCCAACGCCGGTATCGGTATCCCGCTGGGCGACCGCAACACCGTGGAGTCGGGCCTGTACGTGACCGCCGGCACCAAGGTGGCGCTGCTGGACGAGAACAACCAACTGGTCAAGGTGCTCAAGGCCCGTGAGCTGGCCGGCCAGCCCGACCTGCTGTTCCGCCGCAATTCGGAGACCGGCGCCGTGGAGTGCAAGACCCACAAGTCGGCCATCGAGCTGAACGAAGCGCTGCACGCTCACAACTAGGATCTGCACGAAAAGTAGCCGAGCGGCGTTCAGGCAAGGCAAAAACAGACGAGGAAGCGCAGTGTAGGGGCCTACATGAGCATTCCGAGTCTGTTTTTAACGCAGCATGAATGACGCGCAGGCAGTTTTCGTCAGAGCCTAAGCGGCGATTCGGTTCCACTGGAACCAGCCGGGCGCTTATCATCGGCGCCCGGCCTGTTCAAACGAGTTCTGCCACCATGCTTGTACCCTCCCCCTGGCGCGCCGACTTCCCGGCCATCGCCGCTCTGCAGCGACAGGACCAGACCTACCTGGACAACGCCGCTACCACGCAAAAACCCCAAGCCCTGCTGGACTCCCTGGCACACTACTACGCCAATGGCGCGGCCAACGTGCATCGCGCGCAGCATTTGCCTGGCGCCCACGCCACCCAGGCGTTCGAGAACAGCCGGCACAAGGTGGCGCAGTGGCTGAACGCCGCCGAGAGCGGACAGATCATCTTTACCCACGGTGCGACCTCCGCGCTGAACCTTCTGGCCTACGGCCTGGAACATCAATTCAACCCGGGCGACCAGATCGTCATCAGCGCCCTGGAGCATCACGCCAACCTGCTGCCCTGGCAGCAGTTGGCGCAACGTCGCGGCCTCGAGCTGGTGATCCTGCCGCTGGACGACGCCGGCCTGATCGACCTCGACGCCGCCGCACGCCTGATCGGCCCGCGTACCCGGTTACTGGCCGTCAGCCAGTTGTCCAACGTGCTCGGGGCCTGGCAGCCCTTGCCCCCACTGCTGGCCCTGGCCAAGGCGCACCACGCCCTGACCGTGGTCGACGGCGCCCAGGGCGTGGTCCACGGGCGCCACGACGTGCAGGCGCTGGGCTGCGATTTCTATGTGTTCTCCAGCCACAAGCTCTACGGCCCGGACGGCCTCGGCGTGCTCTACGGGCGCCACGAGGCGCTGCAGAGCCTGCGTCACTGGCAGTTCGGTGGCGAGATGGTCCTGCAGGCCGATTACCAGCACGCCAGCTTCCGCCCCGCCCCGCTGGGGTTCGAAGCCGGCACCCCGCCAATCGCCAGTGTGATCGGCCTGGGAGCGACCCTCGATTACCTCGCCGGCCTCGACCAGGATGCGGTCAGTGCCCATGAAGCCGCCCTGCATGACTACCTGCTCAAAGGCCTGCAGGCACGCAACGGCCTGCGCCTGCTGGGCACGCCGCAGCTGGCGCTGGTCAGCTTCGTGGTCGATGGCGTGCACAACGCCGACCTGGCCCACCTGCTGACCGAACAGGGCATCGCCGTGCGCGCTGGGCACCACTGCGCCATGCCGTTGCTGAAAAGCCTCGGCCTGGCCGGGGCGATCCGGGTATCCCTGGCGCTGTACAACGACTCCGAGGACCTTGAGCGCTTCTTCGAAGCCCTGGATCAGGCCCTGGAGCTGCTGCGATGAGCCTGCCCGCCGACGCCCTGGCCGCCCTCGATACCTTTCAACAGGCCACTGGCTGGGAACAGCGTGCACGTTTGCTGATGCAATGGGGCGAGCGTCTGCCGCCACTGAGCGAAGCCGACAAGGTCGAAACCAACCGGGTGCATGGCTGTGAAAGCCAGGTCTGGCTGGTGGGCAGCTTGCAGGACGGTCGCTGGCAGTTCGCCGCCAGCAGCGATGCGCGGCTGATCCGCGGCCTGGTGGCCCTGCTGCTGGCGCGGGTCAACGGCCTGTCCGCCGAGGAACTGCAACGGGTGGACCTGCCAGACTGGTTCAATCAACTGGGCCTGTCGCGCCAGTTGTCGCCGTCGCGCAGCAATGGCCTGAATGCGGTGCTGCAACGGATGCGCGAGCTGGCCGGCCCCCTCCTGTAGGAGCGAGGCTTGCCCGCGATTGCGTCATGCCTGACACAGCGCTATCGCGGGCAATCGAGCGTCGACCGGCCGCCCCTACAGAATCAAACGGCTGCGGGCTTGATTCTGTCGGCCGGGCGCCGCACGCCCGCCACCAGCTTGTCCACCGCCTTGGTCGCCGCGACCATGCCGAAGGTGGCGGTCACCATCATCACCGCGCCAAAACCGCCGGCGCAGTCGAGTTTCACCCCGTCGCCGACAAAGCTCTTCTGCAGGCAGATGCTGCCGTCCGGTTTCGGGTAGCGCAGCTGCTCGGTGGAAAACACGCAAGGCACGCTGTAGTGGCGGGTCACGGTGCGGGAAAACCCGTAGTCGCGACGCAGGGTCGAGCGCACTTTCGAAGCCAGCGGGTCATTGAAGGTGCGGTTCAGGTCGCAGACCTGGATCAGCGTCGGGTCGATCTGCCCGCCCGCGCCGCCGGTGGTGATGATCTGGATCTTGCGCCGCTTGCACCAGGCGATCAGCGCCGCCTTGGCGTTGACGCTGTCGATGCAGTCGATCACGCAATCGATGTTCGGCGTGATGTATTCGGCCATGGTGTCGCGGGTGACGAAGTCCGCGACCGCATGCACGCTGCAGTCCGGATTGATCCCACGCAGGCGCTCGGCCATGACCTCGACCTTGGGCTTGCCGACCGTGCTGTCCAGGGCGTGCAACTGCCGATTGCTGTTGCTCACGCAAACGTCGTCCAGGTCGAACAGCGAGATCTCGCCCACGCCGCAACGGGCGATGGCTTCCGCCGCCCAGGAACCGACGCCGCCGATGCCGACGATCGCCACATGGGCGGCGCGCAAGCGTTCCAGCCCCTCGATGCCATACAACCGGGCGACGCCAGCAAACCGCGGATCTTCTGTACTCATGACCATTACCCCAAAAACCGGCGCGCATTATAGGGCCGATGCCCGCCAAGAGCATCCTTGCCCTATGAATGGCACTCGGGGCTGCTTTAATAAATGGAACTATCTGAAAGAGCGGTCGCCGAGAACTTAAATCGACTTCAATTGCCCAACCTGCGGCTCTCTCCTGTGCGCTGTACGCCCGGTTGAAGGCCAGTGTAGGATGCGCGCCGCCTGGCGCCTGCCGACCGTCCCCCGTTCCACACCCTTTGGAACCCGAAATAGCTATGTCATCGCGTAAATTTGGACTCAACCTGGTGGTGGTTCTGGCAATCGCCGCCCTGTTCACCGGCTTCTGGGCGCTGATCAACCGCCCGGTTTCCGCCCCCAACTGGCCTGCCCAGATCTCCGGCTTTTCCTACTCGCCTTTCCAGCTGGGCCAGTTCCCGCAGAAAGAACAGTACCCGACCGACGACGAAATGCGTCGCGACCTAGAGATCATGAGCAAGCTGACCGACAACATCCGTACCTACTCGGTCGACGGCACCCTGGAGAACATCCCCAAGCTGGCGGAAGAGTTCGGCCTGCGAGTGACCCTGGGGATCTGGATCAGCCCGGACCTGGAACGCAACGAGCGGGAAATCACCCGCGCCATCGACATCGCCAACAGCTCGCGCAGCGTCGTGCGCGTGGTGGTCGGCAACGAAGCGATCTTCCGCAAGGAAATCACCGCCGACCAACTCAGCGTACTGCTGGATCGCGTGCGCGCCGCGGTCAAGGTGCCGGTCACCACGTCCGAACAGTGGCACGTCTGGGAAGAACACCCGGAACTGGCCAAGCATGTCGACCTGATCGCCGCCCACGTCCTGCCTTACTGGGAATTCATCCCGGTGGACAAGGCCGGGCAGTTCGTCCTCGACCGCGCCCGCGACCTGAAAACCATGTTCCCGAAAAAACCGCTGCTGCTGTCCGAAGTGGGCTGGCCGAGCAACGGTCGCATGCGTGGTGGCGCCGACGCCAGCCCGGCGGACCAGGCGATCTACCTGCGTAACCTGGTCAACAAGCTCAACCGCCAGGGCTACAACTACTTCGTGATCGAAGCCTGAACCTGATTCGTCGCCTCGCGGCTTCGGCGTTCTTCATCCTGGCCCTGGTC
>NZ_JBNNVU010000126.1:0-12619 GCF_050280705.1 Pseudomonas sp. NPDC089530
GCCGGCGTCGTCGACGAAGTAGGAGTCCTGGCCGCGGTAGGTGGCGACCCCCAGGGTCAGGTCGGCCAGGTTGTCGCCCTGGGCGAAGGCGCGCGTAGCCAGTCCCAGAGAGGACAAGCCCAGCGCGCCGACGGCCAGGGAGCTGGCGGCGAGGAAGCCGCGACGATTGAGGAGGGTATTCATGCCACGGCCTCGCTGGGGGCTGCGCTGGCCGCGGCGGCGTAGCGGTTGACCGGCACCGGCAGGCCCAGGTTGTCGCGCAGGGTCTGGCCGCTGTATTCGCTGCGGAACAGGCCGCGCTGTTGCAGCACCGGCACCACCAGCTCGGTGAAGTACTGCAGGCCGTCCGGCAACAGCGAGTTGAGGATGAAGCCGTCGGCCGCACCGTTCTCGAACCAGTGCTCGATGGCGTCGGCCACCTGCTCGGGAGTGCCGACGAAGTCGCGCCGGGGTTGGGAGAAGCGCAGGGCCACCTGGCGCAGGGTCAGGCCTTCGTCCCGGGCCAGTTGCTTGATGCGCTCCGAACCGCCTTTCTGGCTGTTGGCGCCCAGGTCGCCCAGTTCGGGGAAGGGCGCGTCCAGCGGGTACTGGCTGAAATCGTGGTCGTTGAACGGCCGGCCGAGGGCGACGATGGCGTCCTCGATGCTCACCAGCGCCACCGCCTGCTGGTAGCGGTCTTCGACTTCCGCCGCATCGCGGCCGACGATCGGGCGGATGCCGGGCAGGATCGACAGCAGCTGCGGGTCGCGGCCAAAGCCCTGGGCGCGGCGTTTCAGGTCCTGGTAGTAGGCCTGGGCTTCGTCGAAGTGCTCGGGGCTGACGAAGATCGCGTCGGCGTTGGCGGCGGCGAAATTGCGCCCGTCCTCGGAGGTGCCGGCCTGGAACAGCACCGGCTGGCCCTGCCGCGAGCGGGCGATGTTGAGCGGGCCTTTCACGGCGAAGAATTCGCCCTTGTGCTCCAGGGCATGCAGCTTGCCGGGGGTGAAGAACTCGCCGCTCTGCTTGTCGTAGGCGAAGGCGTCGTCTTCCCAGGAATCCCACAGGCCCTTGACCACCGCCACATGCTCCTGGGCGATCCGGTAGCGCACGGCGTGGGGCGGGTGCTCGGCCTTGCCGAAGTTGTCGGCGGTGCCGCTGAGCCAGGAGGTGACCACGTTCCAGCCGGCGCGACCGCCGCTGATATGGTCCAGGGAGGCGAACTGGCGGGCGACCTGGAACGGCTCGGTGTAGCTGACGGTGACAGTGGCCACCAGGCCGATGTGCCGGGTGCTGGCGGCCAGCGCCGAGAGAATGGTCAGCGGCTCGAAGCGGTTGAGGTAATGCGGGCTGGATTTCTCGTGGATGTGCAGGCTGTCGGCGATGAACACGAAATCGAGTTTCGCCGCTTCGGCCAGTCGGGCCTGCTGCTGGTAGAAGTCGAAGTTCACGCTGGCGTTGGCCAGGGCCTGTGGGTGGCGCCATTCGCCCCAGCCGTGGCCGACGCCATGGACCATCGCACCGAGTTTCAATTGAGGTTGTTTGCTCATGGTTCTGCTCCTGAATCCGTTCGCTGGGTCAGCGGGATGCCTGGTTGAGTTGGGGGCGCGGGGCGTTGAAGCTCGGGTCGAAGCCCTGGGCGACGTCGACGGGTTTATTGAGGATGCCTTCCTCGCGGTAGATGTCCGCGGTGGTCTGCAGACCGTCGATAACCTGCTGGTCGATCGCCACCGGCTCGATGTGGGTGGCCTTGGCCACTGCCAGGTGCACGGCCAGGGGCAGGCCGGTGACCCGGGCCTGGGCGGCGGCGAATGCCTCGGGGTGGGCGTTGGTCCAGCGGTAGGCGCGGTCGATGCGGGCGACGAAGTCGTCGAGCTGCGCGCGCTTGTCGGCGATGGCCTGGCGGGTGGCGGCCAGGTACAGGTGGTTGCTCAGCAGGTTGTCGCCGCTGACCAGCACCCGGGCCTGGCTTTGCGTGGTGGCGACGGTGGTGTAGGGGTCCCAGGTGGCCCAGGCGTCGGCGCCGCCGTTGTCCAGCAGCAGGCGCGCTTCGCTGGGCAGCAGGTAGATGAACTGCACGTCCTTCGGGCTCAGGCCGGCGCCGCGCAGGGCCTTGATCGCCAGGAAGTGGCCGATGGAGCCGCGGGTGGTGACGATGCGCAGGCCCTTGAGGTCGCGGGCATCGTGCAGCGGCGAGTCCTTGGGCACCAGCAGGGCGGTGGTGTAGCGCCCCTGGGCCTGGACGATGCTGACCACCTTGAGCGGTGCCCCGGCGCCGAGGGCGAACACATAGGGCGCATCGCCCAGGCCGCCGACATCCACCGCGCCGGCATTCAGCGCCTCGCCCAGGGGCGCGGCGGCGGGGAACTCGGAGAACTGGATTGCGTAGGGCACGTCCTCAAGCTCGCCGGAGACTTCCAGCAGCACCTTGAGCGTGGACTTCTGGTTGGCCACCCGCAGCGGTGGCAGGTCGGCGGCCTGAGCCAGGGGGACGAAGCCGAGAACGGCCGCCAGCAACAGCTGGGTGAGGGGCAGGGTAAGGCGCATGACGACAGGCTCCAGGCAGGGATCGAGGGTTCGGGTCACCTCCGCCTGGAGAAGGGGTCGGTTGGGGTGTTGCTGATGTCGTTCGGTGTGGTTTCGGGCGGCTGATGGCCTGGGAAGGTCCATCAGCCGGATGGCTTCAGATCACCGGCTTCAGATCACATGGAAGCCATGGGTGCCGTCGCGGGCCAGTTGCGCCACCAGCCCGAACTCCCAGTCCAGGTAGGCCTGCATGGCGTCCCGCGGGTTATCGGTGCCCTCGTAGGGCCGGCGATAGCGGTCGATGCGCGGCGAGGCCAGGCGGGTTTCGCCGGTTTCCAGCGGCAGCTGCGCGGCGACCCAGGCGGCGGTGCCCTGGCGCAGCAGGAACGCCGGCTTGCCGGTCAGGGCCTCGACCTCGGCCACCGCCAGCCGCGCCAGCTGGCTGCTGCCGCAGGTCAGCACATAACGCCGGGCCGGCGGCAGTGTGGCCAGGACTTCAGGCAACTGGGCGCGCAGGGCCCACCAGGCGCCCGGAATATGGCGCTTGACGTAGTTGGCGCTGCTGGTGAAATCCAGCACCAGGCTGTCGCCTTCGGCCAGCCATTCGGCCAGGGTCTGCGGGCTGATTTCCTCGGCCTGGCGCGGCGCCGGCACTGGCGCCTGCCATGGGCCCTGTTCGCTGAAATGCGCCGGCTGCAAGTCGTCCAGGACATAAACCTCCCAGCCCAGTTGGGCGAGCCAGGAGGCCGACATATTGGCGCGCACGCCGTCGTCGTCCACCAGCACCAGGCGCGCGCCGCGCACGCTGGCGAAGTGATCGGTTTCCTGCACCAGCTGCCCGCCAGGGGTCGAACGGGAAGCGGGCAGGTGCCCGGCCTCGTATTCTTCCGGGCTGCGCACATCGAACAGGTAGGTGCTGCGGGCCGCTTCCTGCTGCCAGCGCTGCAGGTCGGCGAAGCTGGCGCGGCCCACCCGGGCCCGGTCGGCCACGCGCCGGGCGTCGTTGGCGGCGATTTCGCGCTGGGCCTCGCTGGTCGCTGCGAAACGCCGCGACTGGCCGTGCTCCAGGGTCTGCCCGGCCAGGGTCCAGCCGATGGTGCCGTTGCGCAGGGCGGCCACCGGGTTGGCGAGGCCGGCGTTGATCAGCGACTGGGTGCCGATGATGCTGCGGGTGCGCCCGGCGCAGTTGACCACGATCCGGGTCGCCGGGTCCGGCGCCAGCTGCCGGGCGCGCAGCACCAGCTCCGCCCCCGGCACGCTGATGCCGCCGGGAATGCTCATGGTCTGGTATTCGTCGAAACGCCGGGCATCGAGCACTACGACGTCGGCCTTGTCGTCGAGCAGCGCCTGGACCTCTTCGGCCGCCAGGGAAGGGGTGTGACGCTGGCTTTCTACCAGTTCGCCGAAGGCCTTGCTCGGCACATTGACGTCGATGAACAGCTCGCCGCCGGCGCTGCGCCAGCCTTGCAGGCCGCCGGCGAGCAGGGCCACATCGAGGTAGCCCAGCGCCCGCAGGCGCTGCACGGCGATGTCCGCCAGGCCTTCGCCATCGTCGTAGACCGTGACCGGCGTAGCGCGCCGGGGAATCCGCGCATAGACCTCCAGTTCCAGCTTCGACAGCGGGATATTGGCGGCGAACAATGGATGCCCCTGGGCGAAGGGCGCCTCTTCGCGCACATCGATAAGGGCCAGCTCTTCACGGTTCAGCAGCGCCTGGCGAATCTGGGCATAGGTGCGGGTGAATGCAGTGCTCATAGGGCTTGGCTCTCTTTGGACAGGTCCCAGATATTGGGCAGGAAGGCGTTGGAATAACCGGAGATGAACAGCTTCTCGCTGCCGTCGTTCTGGTACACCGCGCGGCGCACCGCGCCGATGTTGGCGCCGTACACATGGATGCTGATCGACACTCGGTCGGCGAAGGCATTGCTGACCTGGTGGATGTCGCCGATCCGCGGCGACACGGCCTCCACCTGGCCGGGGCGCAGCTCGATGCGCTCGCCCTCGGGCAGCAGGCGGCCGTCGCCATGGCGCTGGAAACCCTGGGAGTATTCCGCGCCGCGCAGCATGCCGATCAGCCCCCAGGTGCGGTGGTCGTGGATCGGCGTGCGTTGCCCCGGACCCCAGACGAAACTGACGATGCTGAAGCGCTGCCGCGAGTCGGCATGCAGCAGGTACTGCTGGTAGCGCTCAGGGTCGGGCTGGGCGAACTCTTCGGGCAGCCAGTCGTCGTGGCCGACCAGTTGCGCCAGCAGCTTGCCGCCGCGGTGCAGCAGGTCGCCTTCGCGGGGGTGGCTGTCGATCAACTCCGCCAGGGCGCCGATAAATGCTCTGAGTCGCTCCGGATGTCGGGCCTGGGTCATGGCGCCTCCCTTGTCATGGTGCAAGGTCATGGTGAAAGGTGATGTCATGATTTAAGCATAATGATTTTTCTTAATATGCTATTTTTTTATGATTAGGTTATAGCTGAAAGGAATTTAGAACCCTTGTGAATAGCGTTAGTCGTTATCGATAGGTGGGCTGGGCTATTCAGCCCGTGACAATGGAACTATGCTTTTTCGACATCTTAATGACTGTTCTCTATGTGCGGGCCAAATGAAAATTGATGATATCGACGCCTTTGTCGAAGTGATTCGTTGCCAGTCCATCAGCCATGCCGCCGAGACCCTGCAGCTGACGCAGCCGGCGATCACGCGGCGCGTGCAGAACTTCGAGCAGGCCCTGGGGGTGGAGCTGTTCGACCGCAATACCAAGCCGCTCAAGCCGACGCTGATCGGCACCCGGGTGTACGAACAGTGCCGCCTGATCCTGCGGGAAATGGATGCCCTGCGCGAGCTGGTGGCCACCGACGCGCCGCCCACCGGGCTGTTGCGCCTGGGCGTGCCGCAGACCATCGGCGATGTGGTGCTGCTCGATGCCCTCAAGCACCTGCGCCTCGAGTACCCCGAGCTGCGGACCCAGGTGGCCACCGGCTGGGGCAGCCAGCTGGTGGGCAAGATCGAGCGCGGCGAGCTGGACGCGGCGGCCGCGCTGTTCCCGGCGGGCAAGATCTTCCCGGACAACATCGTCGGCGAGTCGATCGGCAAGATGGAACTGGTGGTGGTCTGCGCCCTGGGGCAATTGCCCAAGCGCCCGGGCAAGCTGGCCGACGTCTACCAGAACGGCTGGATCCTCAATCCCGACGGCTGCGGTTTCCGCGCCGGCTTGCAGCGCACCCTGTCGGACCAGGGCCTGGCCCTGCGGGTCAACCTGGAAACCTTCGGCACCGAATTGCAGCTGGGCCTGGTCGCCGATGGCCTGGGCCTGGGCCTGGTGCCGCGCCCGTTGCTGGAGCGCAGCGCCCACCGCGAGCGACTGGCGGCGATGCCGCTCAAGGACTTCAAGCCGGTGATGGACCTGTGGCTGATCTACCCGCATTTTCTCGGCAACCTGCAGGGGCCGGTGGATGCCTTCGGCAAGCTGGTCGCCGACTCGTTGCAGAAGATCAAGAGCGCCGCCTGAGGCGTTCGAGGGGGAAGGAGAGGGGAAGCTTAAGATAAAAAATAATGATAATTAGCTTAGATTAAAATGTGCTTTTTATTATTTTTGGCCTTCCCCTAGGCTTGCTGGAGATCGTTAAAGGCCATCCAGGAAGTCTTGCCATGAGCAGCGTCAGCCCGTTATCCAGCGTCTCGAAACCTGTCCGCCAGCGCGTCAGCCCCGAAGAGTGGGAAGTGCGGGTGAAACTGGCCGCCGCCTACCGGCTGGCGGCGCAGTTCAAGTGGACCGACCATATCTACACGCACTTTTCCGCCCGGGTGCCGGGGCCCGACGAGCACTTCCTGATCAACGCCTTCGGCTTGCTGTTCGACGAAATCAGCGCCTCCAACCTGGTCAAGGTCGACATCGACGGCACCCTGGTCGACGACCCCACGGGCCTGGGCATCAACTACGCCGGCTATGTGATCCACAGCGCGATCCACGGCGCCCGGCCCGACCTGCACGCCGTGCTGCACACCCACACCCGCGACGGCATCGCGGTGTCCGCCCAGCGCGACGGCCTGTTGCCGATCTCCCAGCACGCCATCGGTTTTTCCGGGCGGGTGGCCTACCACGGTTACGAAGGCATCGCCCTGGACCTCGACGAGCGCGAACGGCTGGTGGCGGACCTGGGGGACAAGAGCGTGTTGATCCTGCGCAACCACGGGCTGCTGACCGCGGGCATCAGCGTCGAGCACGCGTTCCAGCAACTGCACCTGCTGGAGCGCGCCTGCAACATCCAGATCGCCGCCCAGGCCAGCGGCAACGCCGAACTGATCTTCCCCCCGGCCGAGGTGGTGGCCAAGGTCGAGAAACAGGCCGAAGCCTTCAAGAACGGCGACAGCCCAAGCGTCGCCCGGCATTGGGATGCGCTGATCCGCCAGTTGGAGCGTAGTGATACGGCCTACAAGGAGTGATGCCCCCAACGCGGTGTGACCGCCTCGCAGCAGCGCCTGGTCCGGCGCCCGCTTCGCGGTCGTGCGCAGCCTCGCTAGCGCTCGACAGCGGCTACACGAACGTATCGGCGGAAGTCCTGTAGCCGCTGCCGAGCGCCAGCGAGGCTGCGATCGGGTGGGCGGCATTCCGACGCAACCCCGCAAGGCTGGCGACAGGGTATTACTGATCTGCAGCGGCGCCTGGGCTGGGCGCCTCCATCCAGACATCTTCGTAACCGTCGTCGTCGATGATGAACCTGGCGCCCGCGGGCAGGCAGAGGTAGTTCATGACGCGTGGCAGCATTTCAGGCAGATGCTCGGTGTGGACCGGCTGATAGAAATCATCCGCGTCCGAGTAGTCCCCACAGTGGATGAACCAACTGACATTACCGCCTTCTGGCAACGCAATCCGGGTACCGTAGATGGGCGACCTGCCCAGGGTGGCCAGCGCCACGGCGATCATGTCGTCTGGAAGAAGTACAGCGAGTCCGTACTTGTCACAGAGGGCTTTCTGTAGCGGGGTGGGAGCGGTGGGGGCGGTCATTTGTGCTTGTCACATCCCTGGACTGGTGTTCATGCGTTTCGAATAGAGGGTGTATTGCCGGGGCAGATTACCTGCCTTTCAGCCGTACTCGAAGCACTCCAGCCCTGCATCTGGAAATGAGGGGCTATGGCAGCGGGCGCTCACCATAGGCAGGGCGGCCCCAGCCCCACACGGGTGACCGCATTGCACGATCACCGATCAGACCGCAGGCGATCCCGCTCAAGGGTGGGCCGAGGCGTCACCCCGGGAGCAGGACAAAACCCGGCGTCCAGGCACTCAGGCGACGCGCCGTTTGCGCTCGCGCTCGGCCACCCGTTGTCGCGTCAACGGAATCAGGCGCTTGCCGTAGTCGATGGCGTCGTCCAGCGGGTCGAAGCCGCGGATCAGGAAGGTGGTGATGCCCAGGTCGTAGTAGTCGAGCAGGGCTTCGGCCACCTGTTCCGGGGTGCCGACCAGGGCGGTGGAGTTGCCCTGGGCGCCGAGCAGGCCGGCGATGCCGGTCCACAGGCGTTTGTCCAGGCGCGAGCCCTGGGCCGCGGCGGCCAGCAGGCGGCGCGAGCCTTCGTTGGGCGGTTCGCGGCGCACGAAGCCGTTCCGTTCGGCCAGGGCGGTGGCCTGTTGCAGGATGCGCTCGGCGCGGGCCCAGGCCTGTTCCTCGGTGTCCGCCAGGATCGGCCGCAACGACAGGCTGAAACGGATGTTGCGGCCATGCTTGGCCGCTTCGGCCCGCACCTGGCTCACCACTTCGCGCACTTGTTCGTAGGTCTCGCCCCACAGCGCATAGACGTCCGCATGCTTGCCCGCGACCGCGATGGCGGCCGCCGACGAACCGCCGAAATACAGCGGAATGTGCGGCTGTTGCGGCGAGCGCACCGCCGAGTGCGCGCCCTCCACCTGGTAGTACCGGCCCTGGTGGTCGAAGGGCTGCTCGCTGGTCCATTCCCGGCGCAGCACCTCCAGGTATTCGTCGGTGCGGGCGTAGCGCTCGTCCTTGCCGAGGTGGCTGCCGTCGGCGCGCAGTTCGCGGTCGTCGCCGCCGGTGATGATGTGCACCGCCGTGCGCCCGCCATTGAACACGTCCAGGGTGGCGAACTGGCGCGCCGCCAGGGTCGGCGCGACGAAGCCCGGGCGGTGGGCGATGAGGAATTGCAGTTTTTTCGTCACGCTGGCGGCGTGGGCGGCAATCAGCGTGCTGTCCGGGCTGGTGGAATGGAAGGCCACCAGTGCGCGGTCGAAGCCGGCCTCTTCGTGGGCACGGGCCACTTGTGCCACGTAGTCGGGTTGCAGGGTGGGGCCGCTGGGGGCATGGATCTCCGACGACTGATGGCCGCCGATGTAGCCGATGAATTCGATACTCATGGTGGATTCCTCATGGATTGAACAGGTGCGATCAAGCCTCCACCGGGCAGGGGGTCGGTCCGTGGTGTCGAAAGTAGGCGCAGCGGGGCAGGGCTGTGAAATGCCGTTTCGTTCTAAGTTAATTATTAAATTAATTGATTATCTTTAGATAAATTCATCAGTAGTGCGCATTTTGTCCAGGGGCAGGGGCACCCCCGGCAAAGGGCCTGGGCCGCGCGCTTTACTATGCAAATTATTTATTCGGTTCGTTTTATATCTGATTTTTAATCATATTAGGTTATTCCCAAAAAGAATTTCACTGAGATTTTTTATGCGAATAGCATGAGTCGAAAGCCGATACATGGCGCCTCCGGCCATGTGCTTGATGAGGAAGGACGCCCGATGAGCGAAAAGACTTTCGAGACCCCGAGCCCCGGCGGCTCGTTTTCCGTCGATAAGGCCGTTCGCCTTGGCCAGGCCGGACAGCGCGCCTCGCGGCTGATTCCCGACTGGCTGCGCAACTGGCGCACCCCCGAGGTCCTGCTGCGGCTGATCAGCCCGATCGTGCTGCTGTTGCTGTGGGAGCTGGCGTCGCGCTGGGGGCTGATTCCCCAGCGGGTCATCGCCGCGCCGTCGCAGATCGGCGGCACGCTGTGGGCCATGCTCGCTTCCGGCGAGCTGGGCCGGCACCTGCTAGTGTCGCTGCAGCGGGCGCTGGTGGGGCTGAGTATCGGGGTGAGCATCGGTGTGGTCGCGGCGCTGATCAGCGGCCTGTCGAAGCGCGGCGAAGTGGTGCTCGATTCGCCGATGCAGATGCTGCGCACCATTCCTTCCCTGGCCCTGGTACCGCTGTTCATCCTCTGGTTCGGCATCGGCGAGTTCACCAAGATCGCCCTGATCGTCACCGGCACCACCTTCCCGGTGTACCTCAACCTGTTCGCCGGCATCCGCAACATCGATCCCAAGCTGATCGAGGCGGCCAACACCCTGGGCCTGAGCCGCCGCGAGCTGATCTGGCACGTGATCCTGCCGGGCGCCTTGCCCTCGTTCTTCGTCGGCCTGCGTTACTCCCTGGGGATCTCCTGGCTGGCCCTGGTGTTCGTCGAACAGATCAACACCACCGCCGGCATCGGCTACCTGGCCAGCGACGCCCGGGACTTCATGCGCACCGACGTGATCGTGATCTGCCTGCTGATCTACAGCGTCCTTGGCCTGTTGATCGACGGGCTGATCCGCACCCTGGAACGTTTCGCCCTGGCCTGGCGCCCATCTTTCGTGAGGAACTGATATGTCGAGCATCGATCCTGTGGACGCATCCCCATCCGTGGCCCCCGTGCAACTGCGCAACGTGGTCCGCCAGTTCGGCCAGCAACGGGTCATCGACGGCCTGGACCTGGACATCGCCCCCGGCGAGTTCGTCGCGCTGCTGGGCGCCAGCGGCTCGGGCAAGACCACCTTGCTGCGCAGCCTGGCCGGGCTCGACAGCATCGACAGCGGCCAGTTGCGGGTGCCCAAGGCGCGGGCCGCGGTGTTCCAGGAACCGCGGCTGATGCCCTGGAAGCGCGCCTGGAAGAACGTGATCCTCGGCCTGCGCATTCCCAACGCCCGGGCCCGGGCGGTGCAGGCCCTGACCGAAGTGGGCCTGGCCCATCGCCTGGAAGCCTACCCGGCGACCCTCTCCGGCGGCGAAGCCCAGCGGGTGGCGCTGGCCCGCGGCCTGGTGCGCGAGCCCAAGCTGCTGTTGCTCGACGAACCCTTCGCCGCCCTCGATGCCCTGACCCGGATCCGCATGCACCGGCTGATCGTCGACCTGTGGCGCAAGCACCGGCCGGCGGTGCTGCTGGTGACCCACGACGTGGACGAGGCCATCCTCCTGGCCGACCGGGTGATCGTCCTGGCCAACGGCAAGATCGCCGAGCAACTGAGCATCGACCTGCCGCGATCCCGGGACAGCGGCCAGGCCGGCTTCCAGGCGATCCGCGCGCGGCTGCTGGGGCTGCTGGGGGTGGAAGCGGCGGAGCCGGCGGTGCACCTGGCCGACCCGGTCCGTCCGCTGCCGAACAGCAGCGTCCGGCGCTTTGCCCACGGCTGATCCTGGGTCGCGGGGCGCCTGGGTATTGGCCGGGCGGCCTCACATCTGCGGCGGCCAGTTGTGGGATTCGCCCTGGCAATCCGTGCACCAGGCGTACAGCGCGTCGTACAGGACCAGGCCATGGGCGAGCATTTCATGGTCATCGGCGTAGCGCCGCGACAGCCCCAGGGAAATCGCATACAGGCCCGCCGATTGCGGAGTCAGGTCCAGGCGCGAGGTGTCGGCGCCGCGCACGATCCTGGCCAGTTGCTGCAGGGCGGGTTGGTCGAGGGCGTACTGCTTGAGGAACGCATCGAAGCTGCACAGCTCGCCCTCGTGGCTCAGCTCGACGCCGGGAATGTCGTAGGGCACCGCGTCTTTTTCCGCGGCCAGGCGCAGCACATCGGCGCTGGGCACATAGAGGAACTCGGCCTGGGGATCGATGAAGCGCGCGATCAGCCAGGGACAGGCGATGCGATCGATCTTCGGCCGTTCACGGGTAATCCACCTCATGCAACACCTCCCGCCTGACTCGGCAGGCTGGACGATCCGGCAGGCCCGATGCCCGCCGGAAATCTAACGCAGCAGGTGCACCGCCAGGCCGAGGAGGGCACAGGCCAGCAGCACCTGGATAACGCCACGCTTGAAACGGAACAGGGCGATCGCCGCGGCGATGGCGATCAGCGCCGACGGCCAGTCGAGCGCGCCGCCGAAGCCCTTCGGCCACAGCACGTGGTAGCCGAAGAAGCACGCCAGGTTGAGGATCACCCCGACCACCGCGGCGGTGATTCCGGTCAGCGGCGCGGTGAATTTCAGTTCGTTGTGGGTCGACTCCACCAGCGGGCCGCCGGCGAGGATGAACAGGAACGAAGGCAGGAAGGTGAACCAGGTCACCAGGGTCGCCGCCAGGGCACCGGCGAGGAACATCTGGTCGGCGCCAAACACCTGGGCGACATAGGCCCCGATAAAACCGACGAACGCCACCACCATGATCAGCGGCCCGGGGGTGGTTTCCCCCAGGGCCAGGCCGTCGATCATCTGGGTCGGGGTCAGCCAGGCGTAATGGCCGACCGCGCCCTGGTAGACATAGGGCAGCACCGCATAGGCGCCGCCGAAGGTCAGCAGCGCGGCCTTGGTAAAGAACCAGCCCATCTGGGTCAGGGTGCCATTCCAGCCAAAGAGCGCGGTCAGGAGTCCCATCGGCAAGGCCCAGAGCACCGCGCCCACCAGGACCAGCCGGGTCAGTTTCAGCCAGCTGAAGCGGGCATGGTCAGGGGTAGGGGTGTCGTCATCGATCAGCGCCGCGCCGAAGGACTTTTGCGCGGCGCCATGGCCGCCGGTGCTGAACTTCCCGGGGGCCAGCCGGCCGCCGGCATAACCGATCAGCGCCGCCCCCAGCACGATCAGCGGGAAGGGCACATCGAAGGCGAAGATCGCGATAAAGGACGCCGCCGCGATGGCCCACAGCCAATTGTTCTTCAGCGCCCGGGAGCCGATCCGGTGCGCGGCCTGCACCACGATCGCCGTCACCGCCGGCTTGATGCCATAGAACAGCCCGGCCACCACCGGGACTTCGCCGAAGGCGATGTACAGCCACGACAAGGCGATCAGGATGAACAGCGACGGCAACACGAACAGCGCGCCGGCGATTATCCCGCCCCAGGTGCGGTGCATCAGCCAGCCGATATAGGTCGCCAGCTGCTGGGCCTCGGG
>NZ_JBNNVU010000127.1:0-12443 GCF_050280705.1 Pseudomonas sp. NPDC089530
GCCAGGCCGTCGTGCAGGTCGTAGGCCACCCGCTTGCGCTCGTCTTCCTGGGCGGTGAACAGGCGGTGCACCAGCTCCGACATTGGTGATGCCGTGTTCCTTGGCCAGGTAGTAGGCGGTCGCGAGGCCGTGCCCGCCACCGCCGACTATGACCACGTCATAGACCTTTTTCGGGGTCGGGGTGCGCCACATGCGCTGCCAGTTTTCATGGTGGCTGAGGGAGTGTTTGAAGAGGCCGAAGCCCGAGTAGCGTTGCATAGTCATTTACTCCAAAACCGCACTCAGCGATAAACCGGGAAGTCCGCGCACAGGGCCGATACCTGGCGCGCGACATTGGCCTCGACATCGGCATCGCCGAGGTGGTCGAGGATGTCGCAGATCCAGCCGGCCAGCTCCACGCACTGGGTGACCTTGAAGCCGCGGGTAGTGACCGCCGGGGTGCCGATGCGCAGGCCGGAGGTGACGAACGGCGACTGCGGATCGTTCGGTACGGCGTTCTTGTTCACGGTGATATGGGCACGGCCCAGGGCGGCGTCCGCCTCCTTGCCGGTCAGGCCCTGACGGATCAGGCTGACCAGGAACAGGTGGTTATCGGTGCCGCCGGACACTACATCGTAGCCACGTTTGACGAATACGCCGGCCATGGCCTGGGCGTTGTCGATCACTTGCTGCTGGTAAGCCTTGAAGCCGGGCTCCAGCGCTTCCTTGAAGCACACGGCCTTGGCGGCGATCACGTGCATCAGCGGGCCGCCCTGGGCGCCCGGGAACACTGCAGCGTTGAGTTTCTTCTCGATCTCTTCGTTGGCCTTGGCCAGGATCAGGCCGCCGCGCGGACCGCGCAGGGTCTTGTGGGTGGTGGTGGTGACCACGTCGGCGAACGGGATCGGGTTCGGGTACAGGCCGGCGGCGACCAGGCCGGCGACGTGGGCCATGTCGACGAACAGCAGCGCGCCGACCTTGTCCGCGATCTGGCGGAAACGTGGGAAGTCCAGGGTCTTGGAGTAAGCGGAGAAGCCGGCGACGATCATCTTCGGCTTGTGCTCGACGGCCAGGCGCTCGACTTCGTCGTAGTCGATCAGCCCGGTGTTGGTGTCGATGCCGTACTGCACGGCGTTGTACAGCTTGCCCGAGGACGACACCTTGGCGCCGTGGGTCAGGTGGCCGCCGTGGGCCAGGCTCATGCCCAGGATGGTATCGCCAGCCTGCAGCAGGGCCAGGTACACCGCGGCGTTGGCCGAGGAGCCGGAGTGCGGCTGGACGTTGGCGTAATCGGCGCCGAACAGCTGCTTGGCGCGCTCGATGGCCAGGGCCTCGACCTTGTCCACATGCTCGCAGCCGCCGTAGTAGCGCTTGCCCGGATAGCCTTCGGCGTATTTGTTGGTCAGGCCGCTGCCCTGGGCCTGCATCACCCGCTTGCTGGTGTAGTTCTCCGACGCGATCAGCTCGATGTGATCTTCCTGACGTTGCTCCTCGGCATTCATCGCCGCCAGCAGTGCATCGTCATAACCCTGGATTTGGTCTTGCTTGCTGAACATCGCGTCTCTCCCAGCGGCGTCGGTGCGCCTTTCGTCTCGGTGAGGCACGTACCCTGCGGTAGTGCCCTTTGGATGCGATGGTATGGCCGGCTTCGAGTCGCCAAATGCCTATGGACGCCACGCAAAGGTGCGTTTACGACATGGCCTGACGCAGATAGACCCAGAGCCGTGCGCACCGGGCGCCGAAGGCTCTATATCCATGGCTTGGCCGCGACCGCGAGCCCCTGGCGCCGACCAATGGCGCCACAGGTTTCGGGCTGGCGCCGCCTCTGTAGCCGCTGCCGAGCCTGCGAGGCTGCGATCGGCCGCGAAGCGGTCGTAAAACCAGGCAACCTGTTCTTCCAGGCACACCGCATGCTCAGGTTTTGCGAGGACTACGTCCTCGATCGCAGCCTCGCAAGCTCGGCAGCGGCTACGGGCGTTCGTAGCGACAAGGGGTCGTCGTCAGGCCAGAAGGTTGCGCAGCGCCAGCAAGAGCAAGAAATGCCCGGGATACAGCAGATAGGCCCAGCGCCGCATCGGCGGCGGGGAAACGCCGCGCAGACGCCGCAGGAGCAGCAGCCCCAGCCACGGCGCCAACAGGCAGGCGACCAGCCCCCAGGCCGCCAACTGATTGCCCATTCGCGCCGCCGAAAGCAGGGTTTGCCACTGGTTGGCCGCCAGGCACAGCAGCCCCGGCAGCAGCGCCCAGTACCAGGGCCGCCGGAGCACCAGCAACATCGCCAGGGGCAGCAGCACACCGGCCAGGCCGAACATCAGGTAGCGGTCGAACAGAGCGCCGAGCAAGGCCGCGCCAAGCCCCAGCCACAACGCCAGCCCGCCGCGCCGTTGCCAGGCACGGGCCACCAGCAGGCCCAGGGCCAGGGTCGGCAGCACATTGAGGGTGTCGGGGTCGGGAATGTACAACCGGTACGGCAGCTCGCTGAGCAGGCCGAACAGCAGCAGCCAGCCCAGGTAACGCCATTGCCCCGCGGCGGCGCGATCCGCCGCGCCGGCCCGGGCCACATTGGCCGCCAGCGCCAGGCAGAACCAGGGAAACGCCAGGCGCCCGGGCACATACAACATCTCCAGGCTCCAGCCGACGTAGCGCAGGTGATCGAGCACCATGCCCAGCAATGCCAGCCACTTGAGCAGGTCCAGGGCGCCATCGCGCCTGGGGGCAACCGGGGTCAGCGTCGCGTCGCGCATAAATCCTCATGGCCTGTGCATTTTTCGCCCATAAACAGTGCGTGTGCTCCCTCGCCAATCTTGGGTAAAGTGGCGCACCATCGACCTCTGCGGGGCCTGCGCCGTCCTGTTGGACCCGGCCTCGTTGCGGGCGTTTGACCCAAGGCTTCCTTACCCAGGAACGCCTGATCCGGAGCCCTTTATCGAAGGGCTCCCCTCTCGGACCTTTAGCACGGAAGACGGCCATGACCGACAAGAGCCAACAATTCGCCAGCGACAACTATTCCGGAATCTGCCCCGAGGCCTGGGCGGCCATGGAACAGGCCAACCGCGGCCACGAACGCGCCTATGGCGACGACCAGTGGACCGCCCTCGCCGCCGATTATTTCCGCAAGCTGTTCGAGACCGACTGCGAGGTGTTCTTCGCCTTCAACGGCACCGCCGCCAACTCCCTGGCCCTGTCGTCGCTGTGCCAGAGTTACCACAGCGTCATCTGCTCGGAAACCGCCCACGTCGAAACCGACGAATGCGGCGCGCCGGAATTCTTCTCCAACGGCTCCAAGCTGCTGATCGCCGGCACCGAGAACGGCAAGCTGACCCCGGAGTCGATCCGCGACATCGCCCTCAAGCGCCAGGACATCCACTATCCCAAGCCCCGGGTGGTGACCCTGACCCAGGCCACCGAAGTCGGCAGCGTCTACACCCCGGACGAAATCCGCGCCATCAGCGCCACCTGCAAGGAACTGGGGCTGAACCTGCACATGGACGGCGCGCGTTTCTCCAACGCCTGCGCTTTCCTCGACTGCTCGCCCGCCGACCTGACCTGGAAAGCCGGGGTCGACGTGCTGTGCTTCGGCGGCACGAAAAACGGCATGGCGGTGGGCGAAGCGATCCTGTTCTTCAACCGCAATCTGGCCGAAGACTTCGACTACCGCTGCAAGCAGGCCGGCCAGCTGGCCTCGAAGATGCGCTTCTTGTCCGCGCCCTGGGTCGGCCTGCTGGAAACCGACGCCTGGCTCAAATACGGCCGCCACGCCAACCGCTGCGCACAGTTGCTGGCGGAGCTGGTGGCGGACATTCCCGGGGTGGAGCTGATGTTCCCGGTGCAGGCCAACGGCGTGTTCCTGCAACTCTCGGAACCGGCCATCGCCGCGCTGACCGCCAGGGGCTGGCGCTTCTACACCTTCATCGGCAAGGGCGGCGCGCGTTTCATGTGCTCGTGGGACACCGAAGAAGCGCGGGTGCGTGAACTGGCCGCGGACATTCGCCAGGTCATGGCTGGCTGAAACGGCCTCGCCAGCCGGTTTCCGCCAATGGCGGGAGCCGGCCGGCAATCGGCCAAAGCGCATCAGTTCACATTTTCCTGAACTGATTATTTCCCCCCACTGATTCAACATCGCAGGCGTATATCCGAGACTCCCGGGTCAATTTATAAAAACAAAGGCACTGACCCCATGACCAGCCTGCCCGCGGCAACGGAAAAAGTCCCAGCCCCCGGCCTCAAGATCGAGACCCGTTCCATCGACTACGTGCCGCGCCACGAGCGCCACGGCAAGGTCTGGCATCAAGGCCCCTTCTGGTTCACCGGCAACTTCGTCCTGACCACCATGGTCACCGGCTTCACCGGCGCGGCCCTGGGCCTGAGCCTGTGCTACTCGATCCTGGCCATCGTCATCGGCGTCTGCCTGGGCACCTTCTGCATGGCCTTCCACGCCAACCAAGGGCCGCGCATGGGCCTGCCGCAGATGATCCAGTCGCGGGCGCAGTTCGGCCTGCGCGGCGCCATCGTGCCCTTCACCGCGGTGGTCTTCGTCTACATCGGCTTCAACGTGTTCAACGTGATCCTCGCCACCGACGCCATCAACACCGTGCTGCCCGGCACTCGGGCGCCCTGGTACAGCCTGATGATCGTGCTGGCGGTGATCATCGCCGTGGTCGGGCATGACCTGCTGCACGCCGTGCAGCGCTGGCTGACCTACCTGATGATCAGCGTCTTCACCGTGCTGACCGTCAGCGCGCTGCTGACCCTGCAGGCCGACGCCGCCGTGGCCGACGCGCACTTCTCCTGGTCAGCCTTCCTGATCCAGCTGTCGGCGGCCGCCGGCTACCAGATCAGCTACTCGGTGTATGTCTCGGACTACTCGCGCTATCTGCCGCACCAGACCCCGTCGCGCCAGGTGATCTTCTGGACCTACCTGGGCGCCGCCGGTTCGGCGCTGTGGCTGATGTCCCTGGGCGCCTTCCTGGCGTCCGCCCTGCCGTCCCCCGACGCCATCGGCAGCGTGCGCGAGGTCGGCAACCAGCTGATCCCGGGCTTCGGCACCTTTACCGTGCTGATCGCCGTGCCCGCCCTGGTTGGCATCATGGCGGTGAACTGCTACGGCGCGATGCTGACCGGCATCAGCGCCATCGACGGCTTCCTGCAGATCCAGCCGAACCTCAAGAGCCGGGTGGTGGGCATCGCCCTGGTGGCCGTGGTCATCTTCCTGATCGCCATGAACATTCCCGACAGCTACCTGGCCAGCTTCAACACCTTCGTGCTGCTGATGCTGTACTTCCTGGTGCCCTGGACCGCGGTCAACCTGACGGACTTCTACCTGGTGCGCAAAGGCCGCTACGCCATCGGCGACATCTTCAACCCGGCCGGGATCTACGGCCGCTGGGCCATGCCAGGCCTGGTCGCCTATTTCCTCGGCCTGCTCGCGATGATTCCGTTCATGTCGCTGAGCTTCTACCAGGGTCCGGTGTCCCGGGCGCTGGAGGGCGCGGACATCGCCTTCGTCGTCGGCCTGATCGTGGCCGGCGTGGCCTATTGGGCCCTGACCCGCGGCCTGGACCTGGACGCCGAGCGCCAGGCGATCCTGGCCAGCGAACGCCAACTGGAAGGAACTGAACAATGACTGCGATCCACAGCCTGAAAGTCGCCTGCCAACAGGTAGCCCCACGGGTCGGCGAACTCGACTACAACCGCGCACTGGGCCAGCGCGCGATCCGCGAGGCCGCGGCCCGAGGCGCCCAGGTCATCGTGCTGCCGGAGCTGGTGCAGAGCGGTTATGTGTTCGCCGACCGGCACGAAGCGCTGGCCCTGGCCGAGGACCTCGACGGGCCGACGCTGAGCCTGTGGAAGGCCCTGGCGCAGGAGCTGCAGGTGGTGATAGTCGGCGGTTTCTGCGAACGCCTGAATGCCCGGGAAGTGGCCAACAGCGCCGCCCTGGTAGAGCCCGAGGGGCGCGTGACGGTCTATCGCAAGGCTCACCTGTGGGACCGGGAAAAGCTCGTGTTCAGCGCCGGCGACCAGCCGCCGCCGGTGGTCGAGACCCGCTTTGGTGCCCTTGCGCTGATGATCTGCTACGACCTGGAATTCCCGGAATGGGTACGCCTGCCGGCGCTGGCCGGCGCCGCGCTGCTGTGCGCCCCGGTCAACTGGCCGGACGGCCCGCGCCCCGCCGGCGAACGCCCGGCGGAAATGGTCCGGGTCCAGGCCAACGCAGCGGTCAACCGCCTGTTCATCGCCGCCTGCGACCGCTGCGGCGAGGAACGCGAGGTGGCCTGGGTCGGCGGCTCGCTGATCGTCGACGCCGACGGTTATCCCCTGGCCGGCGCCGCCCGCCACCCGGGGGAGCAGTTGCTGTTGGCGGACCTGCCCTTGGGGGATGCGCAGCACAAGCACATCAGCGAGCACAACCACGTGCACCGCGACCGCCGCCCGGCGCTGTATTGAGCCCCCGCCCGCCGCGGGGAAACCCGCGGCAAACCTTGTTTTCGCCTCTGACCGTGCACGCCACCGGACATGAACTAGATTGTCTGGCGAGCCGCCGTATCCGCTCGGATAACGACAATAATCAGGAGCGCATTCATGTCCCTACAAGGCAAGACCCTGTTCATCACCGGCGCCAGCCGTGGCATTGGTCGCGAGATCGCCCTACGGGCGGCGCGGGACGGGGCCAATATCGTGATCGCCGCCAAAAGCGCCGAGCCCCACCCCAAGCTCCCCGGCACCATCTTCAGCGTGGCCCGGGAGGTCGAGGCGGCCGGCGGCCAGGCGCTGGCGCTGCAGGTGGACGTGCGCGATGAAGAGGCGGTGCGCCAGGCCCTGGCTCGGGCGGCGGAGCATTTCGGCGGGATCGATGCCCTGGTCAACAATGCCGGGGCGATCAAGCTGACCGGGGTGCAGCACATCGAACTCAAGCGCTTCGACCTGATGCACCAGATCAACACCCGCGCCGTGCTGCTGTGCAGCCAGGCGGCCCTGCCCTACCTGAAGGCCAGCGGCGGGCACATCCTCAACCTGTCCCCGCCGCTGAACCTGGCGAGCAAATGGTTCGCCCTGTACAGCCCCTACACTGTCACCAAATACGGTATGAGCATGCTGACCCTGGGCATGAGCGAGGAATTCCGGCTCTACGGCATCAGCGTCAACTCGCTGTGGCCGCAGACCATGATCGCCACCGCCGCCATCGAGTTCCAACTGGGCTCGCGGGAGTCGTTCAAGCATGCGCGCACCCCGGCGATCATGGCCGACGCCGCCCACGCGATCCTGTGCAGCAGCCAGCGCCGCATCACCGGACGGTTGTTGATCGACGAGGAAATACTGCGCGAACAGGGGGTGAGCGACTTCGGCCATTACCGCTTCGATCCCGACAGCAGCGAGGCGTTGATGACCGATCTGTTTGTCGATTGAGCGCGACGCAGCCGCCGCAGACCCGGCACTTCGGTAGGTCGGACACACCGGGGGCACAGGGTTTGCGGTTGCTACGCAACCGATCGCAGCCTCGTGCCTCGGCAGCGGCTACGGGCTGCGGTATGACCTGAGAAGGGTGTAGCCCCTCAATACTCGACCCGCACGTCGCCCTTCGGCACGCTGCAGCAGGACAGGATGTAGCCTTCGGCTTCGTCGTCCTCGGTGATGCCGCCGTTGTGGTCCATTTCCACCTCACCGCCCAGCTTGAGCACCTTGCAGGTGCCGCAGATGCCCATGCCGCAGGCCTTGGGAATCATCAGGCCAAGCTTGGCCGCGGCGGCGTGGACCGTCTCGCCCGGCGCCACGCGGATGCTCTTGCCGGACGCGGTGAATTCCACCTGATGCAGGTCGGCGGCGTCGACTTCCGGCGCATCGGCGGCCTGCTCGGCCTGTTCCTGCGCATCGGCCCGGGCTTCCGCCGGGGTCGCGCCGAAGGATTCCTCGTGGTAGCGCGACATGTCGAAGCCAGCGCTTTCCAGCAGGCGCTTGACCGCGTTCATGTAAGGCGTCGGGCCGCAGCAGAACACTTCGCGCTCGAGGAAGTCCGGCGCCATCAGCTCCAGCATCTTGTGGTTCAGGTAGCCGCGATAACCGGCCCAGGGCTCGCCCAGGCCGTGCTTCTCGCAGATCAGGTGCAGGCTGAAGTTGTCGATCCGCGACGCCATGTGCTCCAGCTCGCGATGATAAATGATGTCCTTCGGCGAGCGGGCGCTGTGGATGAACACCATGTCGACATTGCCGTTGGTGTCGTAGAACCAGCGCGCCATGGACATCACCGGGGTGATGCCGACGCCGCCGCTGAGGTAGAGGATTTTCGGGCTCGGGAAGTCGATGGCGTTGAACAGCCCCACCGGCCCGTGCACCGCCAGTTCCTGGCCTTCGTGCAGGGTGTCGTGCAGCCAGTTGGAGACCTTGCCGCCCGGGACGCGCTTGATGGTCACCGAGAAGCTGTAGGGCACCGAGGGCGAGCTGGAAATGGTGTAGGAACGCATGATCGGCTGGCCTTCGATCTCCAGCTCCAGGGTGACGAACTGCCCCGGCTTGAAGAAAAACATGATCGGCTGGTCGGCCATGAAGCAGAAGGTGCGCACGTCCCAGGTTTCCTGGATGACTTTGACGCAACGGACGATGTGTCGGCCATTGGCCCAGGTCTGGGTGGTTACCGGGTTCAGGAAGTTATTGGACATGCTGGTTCTCCACGGCCGACTGCCGGCCTTTATGTGGCGATTGTGCGCAGGCCCATGAACGCCCATTTACCTATCCGCGACATTCACATGCTTATCGCGACCAGCCGCCAACCACCGGGCCTGGCGCGTCGGGAACAGATTGCACCATGTCGTCCATGGATAAGGTTCCGGGCCGCGCCGGCCCCACACTCGGCTCAACCGATAACAGCTGGTTTCCAGCCTTGCGCCGCAACCGTAGCCACTTTCACCGGCCACACAGATGGCCTCGAGGATAAAACGATGGACGTCACCGCAACCCTGAGCCTGGGCGATCCGCTGGAACCCGCACGCAAGGCCACCGCACAAATGCTCCAAGAACGCGAGCGGACCTTCTCCCTGCCGCAGCCGTTCTACTGCGACGAGCGCCTGTTCGATATCGACATGCAGGAGATCTTCCAGAAGGAATGGCTGATCGCCGGCATGACCTGCGAGATCCCGACCAAGGGCAACTACATCACCCTGCAGATCGGCAAGAACCCGATCATCGTGATCCGTGGCGCCGACGGCGTGGTCCATGCCTTCCACAACGTCTGCCGCCACCGCGGCTCGCGGCTGTGCACCAGCGACAAGGGCAAGGTCGCCAAACTGGTCTGCCACTACCACCAGTGGACCTACGAGCTCGACGGCCGCCTGCTGTTCGCCGGCACCGAGATGGGCGCCGACTTCGACATGAAGCAGTACGGCCTCAAGCCGGTGAACGTGAAGACCGCCGGCGGCTACATCTTCATCTCGCTGGCCGAGAACCCACCGGCCATCGATGACTTTCTGGCGACCCTGACTCACTACATGGAGCCCTACGACATGGAAAACACCAAGGTGGCGGTGCAGACCACCTTGATGGAAAAAGCCAACTGGAAGCTGGTGCTGGAAAACAACCGCGAGTGCTACCACTGCAACGGTTCGCACCCGGAACTGCTCAAGACCCTGCTGGAGTGGGACGACACCAACGATCCGCGCGCCGACCAGGCGTTCAAGGACCACGTGGCCGACTCCGCCGCCGCCTGGGAAGCCGAGAAGATCCCGTACCTGCACAAGAGCCATGGCCTGCGTAACCGCATCGTGCGCATGCCGCTGCTCAAGGGCACCGTGTCCATGACCATGGACGGCAAGCAGGCCTGCCAGAAGCTGATGGGCCGGATCAAGAACCCGGACCTGGGCTCGATGCGCATCCTGCACCTGCCGCACTCGTGGAACCACTGCATGGGCGACCACATCATCGTGTTCACCGTGTGGCCGATCAGCGCCCAGGAAACCATGGTCACCACCAAGTGGCTGGTGCACAAGGACGCGGTCGAAGGCGTGGACTACAACCCGGAGAACATGCGCAAAGTGTGGGACGCCACCAACGACCAGGACCGTCGCCTGGCCGAAGAGAACCAGCGCGGCATCAACTCCACCGCCTACCAGCCGGGCCCGTACTCCAAGACCTACGAGTTCGGCGTGGTCAACTTCATCGACTGGTACAGCGCGCGCATGCTGAGCAACCTTGGCGCCGAGCCTGCTCCCTACCTCAAGGGCGTGCCGGTTCACGGCTAACCCTACCGCTGACCTGTAGGAGCGAGGCTTGCCCGCGATGAACGCGACCCGGTGTATCAGACACCCCGGGTTATCGTTCCTCGCGAGCAAGCTTCGCTTCTACCAGGGCGATGCCGCTGTACGAAATTTGATCTAACCCCTTCCCGGCCATGGCCGACAAGGCCCCCAGCGGTCCGCGAACAAGTTATCCACATCTCCACCCACAGCAAATGTGGGCAACTCGGTTTTCAGCCCCGGGATTTCTTCCCGGAACCTGAAGAAAATCCGTGACTTATCCAGAAAGGGCTTTCCTCAAGGCCTTTGTGCATTTTTTGTACAAACATCTGTAAGCCACGTTGTAAAAGGCCTGTAGCGGAAGGCGAACACCTTATCCACAGAAGCGCCAACAGACTTTGGGGGCAACTGTGAGGTACAGGGCCCTGCGTTGTGGAAAACCGCGCCATGCCGCGAAATACCGAGGTTTCAGCCCTGCCGCAGGTGCCAAACCATGGGTTTGCCTGTTTTTTGATCAGAAGCCTGAGGGGCGCTGTTTATAAGGCCCGCAGCGGATAGCGAACATCTTATCCACAAAAAGGCCAACAGACTTTGGGGGCAACTCGGCAACGGCAGAGGCTCGAGGGAATTCCTTATCCACAGAAAAACCCGTGTAAAAACGCCAACTTGGCTTGATCGTTTTTCGTACAGCGGCCTGCAACGCTTGATTGGCGAGGGTTTCGGAGAGGGACGAACATCTTATCCACAGAGGCGCACACAGGGATTGTGAGTAACCGTGGAAGCAGGGAGGAAGCAAGCCGCGCCCCGTAGGAGCGAAGCTTGCTCGCGATAGCGGTAGTGCGGCTGGCGCAGCCCTAGCGGACCACGCCCTCTTCGATCAACAGCTTGAGAATGGCCTCGGCCCCGGCCTGGGCGCTGACGCCCTTGAGTACCTGGCCACCGCCGCCGCTGGCCTTGGCGGTCGCGGCTTTCATGCGGTCGGCGCCGCTCTTGGCCTTGATCACTTTCAGGCGCTTGGGCCGGGGTTTGGCCGGTTGCAGGGTGGCGCTGGCGAACAACTCATCGTCGAGCACTTCCACCTGCCGTGCCTGCAGCACACCCCGGCGGGCCGGGCCATAGGCGCTCTGGCGTGGCTTGGGCGCGGCGTTATCCACAGTGGCGAGGAACGGCAGCCGTACTTTCAGCCGACGCCGCTGGCCCCGTGGCAAGGCTTGCAGCACCAGGGCCACGCTGCCGTCGATGGATTCCACCTGGGCCAGGCCCACCACCAGCGGCCAGCCGAGGTTCTCCGCCAGCAGGAACGGCAGCATGCCCGAGCCCTCGCCGGTTTCCGCCTGGCTGCCGGTGAGCACCACTTGCGCCCCGGCCTCGCGCAGGTAATCGGTCAGGGCCGGCAGCGCATCGGCACCGGCCGGCTGCTCCAGGACGTGCATCTGTTCCAGGCCCATGCCCAGGTAGGCGCGCAGGGCCGGCTCGGCGATATCGCCGGCGTGCAGCACCTGCAGCTTGTCCCCAGCCAGTTGCAGCCCCAGCTCGACCGCCCGCGCATCCTGCTCGGCACGCCGCGGCCGACCGGAAGTCGGGTGGGCGCCAACGGACACCAGGCTGATCACATTGGTACTCATAAGCTCTGTCCTCCCTTAGGCCGCATCGCGCTTGGCGCCGTTGCGGTAGGCCTCTACCGCCGCGATCAAGGCTTGAAGAAGCTCGGCGCTTTCGCCAATCACCGACAGGTCGGCGCGTTTGATCATGTCGCAGCCCGGGTCGAGGTTGATCGCCACCACCTTGTCGCAGGCACCGATGCCCTGCAGGTGCTGGATCGCCCCGGAAATCCCCACCGCCACATACACCCGCGCGGTGACCCAGGTGCCCGAGGCGCCGACCTGACGGTCGCGGGCCATGAAACCGTCGTCCACCGCCACCCGCGATGCGCCTTCGGTGGCGCCCAGGGCCGCGGCGGTCCTGTGGAAAAGTTCCCAGTCCTTGACCCCGTTGCCGCCGGAGAAAATGAATTCGGCCTCGGCCATGGGAATCGCCGCCGGGTCCACCGCCACCGCGCCCAGGTCCTCGATCCGCGCCAGGCTGCGCGCCACCGTTGTGGATAACTCCACCGGCAGGGCTTCGTGACGGGTTTCGCTGACCGGCTCGGCGCGCTCTTCCGGCGACTCGATACCGTGGTCGACAGCGTTGCGCACCAAGTGCACCAGCGGGTCGGCCAGGGCCTCGACGAGGTTCTTGTCGAGG
>NZ_JBNNVU010000128.1:0-11198 GCF_050280705.1 Pseudomonas sp. NPDC089530
GCCTGCGCATGCAGGATGACGCGGTGATCATCCTCGACCCGGTGAACCGCAAGGTCATCGACCAGCAGCTGGACGCCGGCACCAAGAACTACATCGGCGGCAACTGCACCGTCAGCCTGATGCTGATGGGCCTGGGCGGTCTGTTCGAAGCCGGCCTGGTGGAGTGGATGAGCGCCATGACCTATCAGGCGGCCTCTGGTGCCGGTGCGCAGAACATGCGCGAACTGATCAAGCAGATGGGCGCGACCCACGCCGCCGTGGCGGATGACCTGGCCAACCCGGCCAGCGCCATTCTCGACATCGATCGCAAGGTCGCCGAAGCCATGCGCAGCGATGCCTATCCGACCGAGAACTTCGGTGTGCCGCTGGCCGGCAGCCTGATCCCGTGGATCGACAAGGAACTGCCGAACGGCCAGAGCCGCGAAGAGTGGAAGGCCCAGGCCGAAACCAACAAGATCCTCGGTCGCTTCAAGAGCCCGATTCCGGTCGATGGCATCTGTGTGCGTATCGGTGCCATGCGCTGCCACAGCCAGGCGCTGACCATCAAGCTGAACAAGGACGTGCCGATCGCCGACATCGAAGGGCTGATCAGCCAGCACAACCCTTGGGTCAAGCTGGTACCGAACCAGCGTGACATCAGCATGCAGGAGCTGAGCCCGACCAAGGTGACCGGCACCCTGAACATTCCGGTGGGCCGTCTGCGCAAGCTGAACATGGGCTCGCAGTTCCTCGGTGCGTTCACCGTCGGCGACCAGCTGCTGTGGGGTGCTGCCGAGCCGCTGCGGCGCATGCTGCGGATCCTGCTCGAACGTTGATCCTCCCGAGATGTTGAAGAAGCCCGCGCCTTGCAAGAGGCGCGGGCTTTTTCATTTTCGGAGCGGGCCCTGGTTATGAGTCGCGCGTATTTTTATGAAAAGTCTGAGGCAAACATCGGGGTCGATAAATTGCCTCGCTCCCAAGCCCCGGGTAAAGTGCCGCTCCCCCCGTTTCGCCAGAGGTAGCACCATGAACCAGTCCTTTGATATCGCCGTGATCGGTGCCACCGGAACTGTCGGCGAAACCCTCGTCCAGATTCTCGAAGAGCGCGATTTTCCGATCGCCAACCTGCATGTGCTGGCCAGTAGCGAGTCGGCGGGGCATTCGGTGCCGTTTCGCGGAAAAAACCTGCGCGTGCGCGAGGTCGACGAGTTCGATTTCGGCAAGGTACAGCTGGTGTTTTTCGCCGCCGGCCCGGCGGTGACCCTGAGCTTTGCGCCACGGGCCACGGCGGCCAATTGCGCGGTGATCGACTTGTCGGGCGCATTGCCTTCGGCCCAGGCGCCAAACCTGGTACCTGAAGCCAACGGCAGTGTGCTGGGCGGCCTGAAGAAACCTGTGCAACTGAGCAGCCCCAGCGCTGCAGCCACGTCGCTGGCGGTGGTCTTGGCCCCTTTGCAGGCGTTGTTTGACATTCAGCGGATCAACCTGACGGCCAGCCTGGCGGTCTCCACCCAGGGCCGCGAAGCGGTGACCGAACTGGCGCGGCAGACGGCCGAACTGCTCAATGCGCGCCCGCTGGAGCCGCGCTTCTTCGACCGGCAGATGGCGTTCAATCTGCTGGCGCAGGTCGGTACGCCGGACGCGCAAGGTCACACCTTGTTGGAAAAACGCCTGGTCCGGGAGTTGCGCGAAGTGCTGGCGCAGCCTTTATTAAAGATTTCTGTCAGTTGCATTCAAGCCCCGGTGTTTTTTGGCGATAGCTATAGCGTGACTCTGCAGTCAGCCCAGGCGATCGATCTGGAGGCGGTCAACGCGGCGCTCGAGGCGGCTCCGGGCGTGGAGCTGGTGGAGGCGGGCGACTATCCGACCGCGGTGGGTGATGCGGTCGGGCAGGATGTGGTCTACGTTGGTCGGGTGCGTGGGGGGATCGACGACCCGGCGGAACTTAATCTCTGGCTGACGTCAGATAACGTACGCAAAGGCGCCGCGCTCAACGCGGTGCAGCTGGCTGAGTTGTTGATAAAAGACCTTCTGTAAAAGATACTTGGCAACAATTTGCAGAATGATTCTAGCCAGGCGCTAAGCTTGGCTGGTTGCTGGAGGTGAGCTGCTGTCAGGGGCTTCCAAGGCATGCAGACACAATCGAGCGAAGCGGCCCTTCAGGTCGCGCGCAATGCCTCAGGGCAGCGGTACAACACCTTCTCGCTGGCCGAGGAATGTTCAAACAAAGGAAGAGGCTATGGTTCAAGTTCGCAAACTGGTGTTAGCAATGGCGGCCGCGTCGGCGTTGTCCTCCGGTATGGCGCAGGCGCTTGGGCTCGGGGAGCTGACCCTGAAGTCGACTCTGAACCAGCCGCTGGTTGCAGAAATCGAGTTGCTGGACGTCAAGGATCTCACCGCTGCCGAAGTGGTGCCGAGCCTGGCCTCGCCCGAAGAGTTCGCCAAGGCGGGCGTCGATCGCCAGGGCTTTCTCAATGACCTGAGTTTCACTCCGGTGCTCAATGCCAACGGCAAGAGCGTCCTGCGGGTCACCTCAAGCCAGCCGCTCTCCGAGCCGATGGTCAAGTTCCTGGTGCAGGTGATGTGGCCCAATGGCCGCCTGCTGCGCGATTACAGCGTCCTGCTCGACCCTTCCAAGTTTTCCCCGCAGGCCGCTGAAGCCGCCGCGCAATCCGCGACCCAGGCGCCAGCGGTTTCGGCGCCGGTCACTGGCGCCAGCAAGCCCGATCAATACACCACTTCGCCGCGCGACACGCTCTGGGAAATCGCTGCCAAGGCGCGTAACGGCGGTTCGGTCCAGCAAACCATGCTGGCCATCCAGGCGCTGAATCCGGACGCCTTTATCGATGGCAACATCAACCGCCTGAAAACCGGGCAGGTATTGCGCCTGCCCGATGCAGCGCAGAGCACCAGCCTGCCGCAGCCGCAGGCGATCGCCGAGGTCAAGGCGCAGAATACGGCGTGGCGCCAGGGGCGTCGTCTGGCGCCGCGTGGCGTCCAGCAGCAACTGAATGGCACCCGGCGTGCCGAAGCCAAGGCGCCTGTGCCGGGCGCGGCCAAGGACAATCTGAGCCTGGTGTCCGCCGAGGCGGGCAAGGCGAAGGGCAAGGGTGCCGCTGGTGACAGCCAGGCGCTGAGCAACAAGTTGGCGGTGGCCCAGGAAAGCCTCGATTCGGCCCGGCGCGATAACGCCGAGCTGAAAAGCCGTATGACGGATCTGCAGAGCCAGCTCGACAAGCTGCAGCGCCTGATCGAATTGAAGAACAACCAGTTGGCCAAGTTGCAAGCGGAAGGCGCGGCCGCTGCGGCGCCTGCCCAGCCACCGGCGGCGATGCCGGCGCAGTTGGCCGAGCAGCCTGCCACTCCGGCGGCGCCAGTGGCCGAACCTGCGGCGGTAGCCGCTCCGGTCGAGCCCGCGGCTGAAGCGGCCCCTGAGCCGGCCCCGGTCCAGACGCCGGCATCCGACGAAGACAAATACAACGAGCTGCTGACCAACCCGATCCTGTTGGGTCTGGCGGGTGGCGGTGCAGTGCTGGCGCTATTGCTGCTGTTGTTGCTGGCGCGTCGCCGCAAGGCTCAGCAGGAAGCGGAAAAACACCTGCGCATGGCGCGCGCCTTGTCCGAAGAGGCCGAGCTGTCCAAGGACCTGGATCTGCCGGATAGCAGCTTCGAAGGTCTTGAGGTTCCACCGCCGAGCGTCAAGCTCGCTCCAGCTCCAGCTCCAGTCGTGGCGCCCGTGGCTGTTGCGCCGGTGGTTGCTGCGGTCGAGCATCCGGTCGATGTCCTGGATCAGGCTCAATCCCATATCGAGGGCGGTCGCCTGAACCAGGCGGCGGCGATCCTGGAAGAGGCGATCAAGCTGGAGCCTCAGCGCAGCGAGCTGCGTCTGAAACTGATGGAAGTCTATGGCCATCAGGGCGATCGCAGTGCCTTTGTGGTTCAGGAACGCCAGTTGGTGGCCAATGGCAAGAACCACGCTGAAGTCGAGCAACTGAAAAGCCGCTTCCCGGCGATGGTGGCGGTGGCGGCAGCGGCAGGTCTCGGCGCAGCGGCGGCAGCGGCGGAGCTGGATGCCCAATACGTCAAGGAGCTGTTGCTCGATGAGCCGCAGGAGCCTGCCCCTGCCCCGGCTGTCGACGACCTGGATGCCGACTTCGATCTGAGCCTGGACGATCTGGAGGCGGCCCCCGTGGCGCCTCCGGCTCCAGTCGCGGCTGAGCCCGAGCCCGAGCCTGAACTGGATGAGTTCCCGCTGGATGACGACCTGAGTTTCGAGTCGGTTCTGCAGCAGCAAACCGAAGCCAAGGAAAGCCTGGACGACCTGTCGGACTTCGATCTGGATCTGGGTGAGGAGCTACCTGTCGCGGCGCAAGCCGATGAGGATTTCTTGCTCAGCCTGGATGACGATCTGAAGGATCTGCCGGGCCTGGAAGTGCCTACGGTGACCGAGGCCGCGCTCGACGATCTTGAGCTGCCTGCGGATTTCGATCTGTCCCTGGCGGACGAGATGGATGCGCAGCCTGATGCCAAGGATGCGTTCGCTTCCGAACTCGACGATGTCAACGCCGAGCTGGATCGTTTGTCGCAGAGTCTCGAGCAGCCAGCGCTGGCCGAACCGACGTTCACCGCGGAAGATGCCGCGGGCAGCGTCGGTGAGGAGGATTTCGACTTCCTTTCCGGTTCCGACGAAGTGGCGACCAAGCTCGATCTGGCCCAGGCCTATATCGACATGGGCGATAACGATGGCGCGCGGGATATTCTCGGGGAAGTCATCAGCGAAGGTAACGACGGTCAGAAAAGCGAGGCCAAGGAAATGCTCGCACGTCTGGCCTGAGTCGACCGTAGAAGCAAAAAAAAAACGGCAGCCATCGAGGCTGCCGTTTTTGTTTCTGGAGCAATGGCGGGCTGGTGGGTCAGGCCAGCAGGTCTTCGTAAAACGCACCGAACGGTCGGGTAGGGTGGGCGATCTGGATTTCCAGGATCCATAGGCCGACATTGGGGCAGGCCTCGAAATTACCCAGGTCGCCCGCTCGATAGATGGCGTGGGGGAAGTCGCTGACCCGATGCCCCTTGATCTCCAGGTTCAGCACCCAGCCCATGGCGCGCGCCTGTTCCTCGGCATAGCGATAGAGGGCCGGGCCGGCCACCTTGTGCTCGCTCCAGTAATCGCGGACCCGCTCGAACAGCGTCTGGGCTGCCGTAGCGCAGGCGTGCATCTCGGGATCGTCGCCGGTGACGAAGGTCGTGCCGCAATCGCCTTCGTGGCGGTTCCAGACCACTCCGAGGTCGATGAAGAAGATGTCGTTTTCGCCCAGCACGGGATCGCCTTCGGAGCGTTGCTTGAAGGTCTTCAGGGTGTTTTCGCCAAAGCGGATCAGTGCCGGATGCCAGATTCTGTCCATGCCAAGGTCTGCAAGAACTTCCAGCCCCAGCGCGCGGGCCTGGGATTCGAGCATGCCCGGCTTGACGCGGTCGGCAATCTGGGCGATGGCCTCCCAGGTCTTGCGCTTGGCGTGGAGCATGCCCTGCAGGCTGTAGGCGAGGCCTACGGCCTCTTTGTCGATGGCGGTCATTGATCAGGTTCCGGTCGAGTGATTTATGGTTTCGCTATATAAATTGATATATAGCGTTTGCCGATGTCGTTATGCAATCCCGTTCGCTATGGCCGTTACGTCGCGCGCAAATCCCAACTAAAAGCAGGTGGTGCGTGGCGTCTGCCTGCGCGCGCTTTATAATGGCCGCCTTTGCGCATATCAGCAGGCTGTAAGTTCTTGGCAAATATAGATAACGCGGCCGCCGAAATGGCGGCCGCAGGCTTTTTCAGAATCGCGTTGGGTGTCGAATACAAGGGTTCCCGTTATCGCGGCTGGCAGCGTCAGGCTTCCGGTGTTCCGAGTGTTCAGGAAACCCTTGAAGCGGCGCTGTCCAAGGTGGCTGATTCGCCGGTGTTGTTGTCCTGTGCCGGGCGCACCGACGCGGGCGTGCACGCCTGTGGCCAGGTGGTGCACTTCGATACTCAGGCCGAGCGTTCGATGAAAGCGTGGGTGATGGGTGCCAATATCAATCTGCCCCACGACATCAGCGTGAGCTGGGCCAAGGTCATGCCGGCGCATTTTCATGCGCGGTTCAAGGCGATTGCCCGTCGCTATCGCTACGTGATCTACAACGACCAGATCCGTCCGGCGCACCTGAACGAAGAAATCACCTGGAATCATCGCCCGCTGGACGTTGAGCGGATGGCCAGGGCGGCCGACTATCTGGTGGGTACCCATGATTTCAGTGCGTTCCGCGCCGGTCAGTGCCAGGCCAAGTCGCCGATCAAGGAAATCCATCACCTGCGGGTTACCCGACACGGCAAGATGATCGTCCTGGACATCCGCGCCAGCGCGTTCCTGCATCATATGGTGCGTAATATCGCCGGGGTGCTGATGACTATCGGCGCTGGCGAGCGCCCGGTGGAGTGGGCCAAGGAAGTGCTGGAGAGCCGGATTCGCCGTACCGGCGGGGTGACTGCGCATCCTTTCGGGCTTTATCTGGTTCAGGTCGAGTACCGGGATGAGTTCGAGTTGCCCGAGCGATTCGTCGGGCCGCATTTCCTCACCGGCTTCTCGGAACTTGACGGCTGACGCCCGGAAAAGCATTTGCTACCATCCGGGACTTTCCCGGATTTGCCCTGAGGTTTAAACGACATGTCAGCCGTTCGCAGCAAAATTTGTGGGATTACCCGCATTGAAGATGCGCTGGCTGCAGTCGAGGCCGGGGCTGATGCCATCGGGCTGGTGTTCTATGCCAAGAGCCCGCGTGCGGTAAGCGTCCAGCAGGCGCGGGCGATCATTGCCGAGTTGCCACCGTTCGTGACCACCGTGGGCCTGTTCGTCAACGCCAGTCGCTGCGAGCTGGGGGAGATCCTCGATGCGGTGCCACTGGATCTGTTGCAGTTTCACGGCGATGAGACACCGGCGGACTGCGAGGGCTATCACCGGCCCTATATCAAGGCGCTGCGGGTCAAGGCCGGCGATGACATCGCCGCCAGTTGCGCGGCTTATGCGCGGGCTAGCGGCATCCTGCTCGATACCTATGTCGAGGGAGTGCCGGGCGGAACCGGCGAGGCCTTCGATTGGTCACTGGTACCGCAGGGCTTGAGCAAGCCGATCATCCTGGCAGGTGGCCTGACTGCTGAAAATGTTGGCCAGGCGATCGCCCAGGTCCGCCCGTATGCGGTGGATGTAAGCGGCGGGGTGGAGCAGAACAAGGGCATCAAGGATCACGCGAAGATTCGGGCTTTCATACAGGCCGTTCGCGGCAGCTGTTAGCCGATGTGACGGCTGGCAGTCTGCCGCCGTCCATAACACCACTGTACAAGCACAGGCCGGCATCGCCGTTGGGCGGGCCGAAATCGAAGTGGCAACCGCTCTATCCGGGGGTTGTCGGGATGGCTGAGGAGCTGTTCGATGCAGGCAGGTCAAGCAGGTGCTGACCGCGGTAGCGAACAGATCATCGCCGCACACATGAATTTAGCTCAAGGGCATACGCGGGGCTGCGAACCAGAGCGTTCGGGCCGCCGGTACTGGAGAAAGAAAGCATGAGCAACTGGTTAGTAGACAAACTGATCCCTTCGATCATGCGTTCCGAGGTGAAGAAAAGCTCGGTGCCTGAAGGTCTGTGGCACAAGTGCCCATCCTGCGAGGCGGTGCTGTATCGTCCGGAGCTGGAAAAGACCCTGGACGTTTGCCCCAAGTGCAACCATCACATGCGGATCGGCGCGCGCGCTCGTATCGACATGTTTCTCGATGTCGAAGGCCGTGCCGAGCTGGGCGCTGACCTGGAGCCAGTGGACCGTCTGAAGTTCCGCGATGGCAAGAAGTACAAGGACCGCCTGAGCGCCGCCCAGAAGCAGACCGGCGAGAAGGACGCGCTGATTTCCATGAGCGGTACCCTGCTGGGCATGCCGGTGGTGGTGTCGGCGTTCGAGTTCTCGTTCATGGGTGGTTCCATGGGCGCCATCGTCGGCGAGCGCTTTGTGCGCGCTGCCAACTATGCCCTGGAAAAGCGTTGCCCTATGGTCTGCTTCTCCGCTTCCGGCGGCGCGCGGATGCAGGAAGCGCTGATTTCCCTGATGCAGATGGCCAAGACCTCCGCGGTGCTGGCGCGTCTGCGTGAAGAAGGGCTGCCATTCATCTCCGTATTGACCGACCCGGTCTACGGCGGTGTATCCGCCAGTCTGGCGATGCTGGGTGACGTGATCGTCGCCGAACCGAAGGCCCTGGTTGGCTTCGCGGGTCCTCGCGTGATCGAGCAGACCGTGCGTGAAAAACTGCCGGAAGGTTTCCAGCGCAGCGAGTTCCTGCTGGAGCATGGCGCCATCGACATGATTATCCCGCGCCAGGAACTGCGTCCGCGCCTGGGCAATCTGCTGGCTCAGCTGATGGGCCTGCCGACGCCTGAGTTCGTGGCAGCGCCTGTCGAGCCGATCGTAGTGCCGCCGGTGCCGGCAAACGTATGATCGAACGTACCCTTGGCGACTGGCTTGCCTACCTCGAGCAGTTGCATCCGTCGGCCATCGACATGGGGCTGGAGCGCTCGCAGGACGTAGCGTCCCGCATGGGATTGGGCAAGCCGGCGCCTCGGGTCATCACCGTGACCGGTACCAACGGCAAGGGTTCCACCTGTGCGTTCGTGGCGTCCTTGCTGCGAGCCCAGGGGCTGAAGGTCGGTGTCTACAATTCTCCCCACCTGCTGCGTTACAACGAGCGCGTGCAGATCGATGGCGTCGAAGCCACCGATGCCCAGTTGTGCGAAGCCTTTGTTGCGGTCGAAGCCGGGCGCGGCGAAATTTCCCTGACCTATTTCGAGATGGGAACCTTGGCGGCCTTCTGGCTGTTCCAGCGTGCCGGTCTCGACGCTGTGGTGCTGGAAGTCGGCCTGGGCGGACGCCTGGATGCAGTCAATCTGGTGGATGCCGATCTGGCGCTGGTCACCAGCATCGGGGTCGACCATGCCGACTATCTGGGTGATACCCGTGAATCGGTGGCCTTCGAAAAAGCCGGCATCTTCCGCCAGCGCGCGCCGGCGCTCTGCGGTGACCTGAACCCACCCCAGCCTTTGCTGGATAAGGCCCGTGAGTTGAACTGCCCGTTCTTCCTGCGGGGGCGGGATTTCGATCTGGGCATCACCGAGCGCAACTGGCAGTGGCGTGGTCTCGACGGGCAGGGTAGGGCCGTCGAACTGCGTGACCTGCCGTTGCTCGATCTGCCCATGGAGAACGCTGCGCTGGCCTTGCAGGCCTATTTGCTGCTGGGGCTACCCTGGCAGGCCGAACGCATCGCCGAGGCCTTGCAGCAGACGCGGGTGGTTGGGCGCCTGGATCGTCGTCAGTTCGAGTGGCAGGGCAAGCGCCTGAATCTGCTGCTGGATGTCGGGCATAACCCCCATGCCGCGGAGTACCTGGCTGAACGTCTGGTACGCCGGCCGGTGCCTGGCAAGCGCCTGGCGGTATTCGGCTTGTTGGCGGACAAGGATCTAGAGGGCGTGGTCGCCCGCCTGGATGCTTGTGTCGAGCATTGGGCGGTGGCGCCGCTGGATTCTGCGCGTGCGCGTCCTGTTGCGGACTTGCAGGCGGCACTGGAGAACCTTGGGGCTTCGGTAACGTCCTATGGGAGTGTCGCCGCTGCGCTGGAAGGGCAGTGTGCACAGGCGACGGCCGAAGATGAGATTCTGCTGTTCGGATCTTTTTATTGTGTTGCCGAGGCGCTCGAATGGCTCGCCCGGCGCTCCACGGAGGAAGCTGCACATGGCTATGCTGGATAACGTCTACAAGCAGCGCATGGTGGGGGCCCTGGTTCTGGTGGCGTTGGCGGTGATTTTCCTGCCGATGCTGTTTTCCCGCGAAGACGAGCAGCGTCATGTCGTTGTCGAGGCGCCTGCAGTGCCTCAGACTCCGGCTGTCACCCAGGTGCAGGTCGAGCCTGTAGTGGTGCCTGAGCCGCAGGTACTGCCGCAGGAGCCGGCCTCTTCCGACGAGGTGGTGGCCCAGCAGGCCGCGCCTTCGGCACCGATTGCCCCAAGTGCTCCGGTGGCTCCGCCTGTCGTTGCAAGCAAGCCAGTCGCTCCGCCACCGGCGCCAGCACCTGCGCCGAAACCGGCTCCTGCTCAGCCGATTGCCGCGGCACCAGCCAAGCCCGATACGACTACAAGTCGTGTCGATGCGAACGGTCTCTCGGTCAGCTGGTCGGTGCAACTGGCCAGTCTGTCCAGCCGGGAAAGCGCTGAAAGCCTACAGAAGACCCTGCGCAGCCAGGGCTACAACGCCTATATCCGCTCCGCCGATGGCAAGAACCGGGTGTTCGTCGGTCCGCTGATCGAGCGGGCCGAGGCAGAGCGTCTGCGCGACTTGCTGGGCCGCCAGCAGAACCTCAAAGGTTTTGTCGTGCGCTTCCAGCCTGAGCGTGGTTGAGGCTATCGCCTTGATTTGCAAAGCACAGTGAATCGCAGCTTACCGACAGGCATGGGCTCTGTTAAAATGCGCCGCCTTATCCGTCTGTAGGCTGCACTGTGCCATTTACCTGGGTTGACTGGGCGATCGTTGCAATTATCGCCATTTCCGCTTTGATCAGTTTGAGCCGCGGCTTCGTCAAAGAAGCGCTGTCGCTGCTCACCTGGATCGTCGCAGGAGTCGTCGCCTGGATGTTTGGCGGTTCCCTGTCCGAATACCTCAGCGGGTACATCGAAACTCCCTCGGCTCGCGTGATCGCGGGCTGTGCCATCATGTTTGTCGCCACCTTGCTGGTAGGCGCAATGATCAACTTTCTCATCGGCGAATTGATTCGCGTGACCGGTCTTTCCGGAACCGATCGATTCCTGGGCATGGCCTTCGGCGCGGCGCGTGGCGCGTTGCTGGTGGTCGTGGCGGTCGGGCTGTTGAGCCTGGGGCCGGTGCAACAGGATTCCTGGTGGCAGCAGTCGCGGCTGGTGCCACAATTTCTATTGGTTGCAGACTGGTCAAAAAACCTCATATTGGGGTGGAGCAGTCAGTGGCTGGCCAGCGGTATCAGCGTACCCGCTGAAATACCGTTCAAGGAACAACTCTTACCGGCCAAAACGCCTCAGTAAGATGTGTTCAGTTCAGTTTCATTAAGTAGGGGTTGCGTCGCATGTGTGGCATCGTCGGTATCGTCGGTAAGTCGAACGTCAATCAGGCGCTGTATGACGCGCAAACCGTC
>NZ_JBNNVU010000129.1:0-10934 GCF_050280705.1 Pseudomonas sp. NPDC089530
GACGAAGTCATAGAAGGTGCGGTCGTCCCACAGCGGCACCAGGGTGTTCCACAGCTCCTTGATCGTGACCGGCGAGGATGATCGGGATCGACTGCTGCTGAATGGCCGAAGGCTCTTCATAGCCGGTAGCGACTACTGCAGCGACAATATTGGGATGAAGTTCAAGAGCGGCGAAGCCGCCGATTTCCTGGGTCATGGGTCTGCCTCTAAGTGCATCCGCAAAGACCCATGCTTCAAAGCTGCGCATGCCGTGTAAGACTCGAAGAGTCACCCTGGCAGCTTTGTCGGCGGGGATTTGCGAAAACGATTGAAAGAAATGAACGTCAAGGATAGTCCGCGCAGCGGACAAGCAGCCGAAGCTGACTTCGGGGAATTGCATCACCTAAACGAGGCCCGGTTAAAGGCCGGCGCGCACTATACCGGAATTACCAAAAAAGGGGAGTTTTTTTTGTCGGAAAAACCCGCTGAACGCCTAGTTGTCACAGGCTTTGCGGATCATCCGACAACGGTCTATTTTGCTCTGGCCCGCGCCCGTCGGGGGATGACGCTTAAACGGTTCACCTCGCCGATCGGCACCGTCAGTCCGCGGCCCTCCTTACCGCCCGAGGAAATGCCCCATGAGCCAGCCCAATTGCAGTCGCGTCAGCCGTGAACAGCGTGGTCACCTCTTCCTCATCGGCCTGGACCGGGTCGCCAAGCGCAACGCCTTCGACCTGGAACTGCTCAACCAGCTCAGCCTGGCCTATGGCGAGTTCGAGGCCAGCAGCGAGGCCCGGGTCGCGGTGGTGTTCGGCCATGGCGAGCACTTCACCGCCGGGTTGGACCTGGCCAACGTCGGCGCCGCGCTGGCCGAAGGCTGGCAGGCGCCGGCCGGGGGCTGCGACCCCTGGGGTGTCTTTGCCGGACCGCGGGTCAGCAAACCGGTGATAGTCGCCGTGCAGGGTTACTGCCTGACCATCGGCATCGAGCTGATGCTGGCGGCGGACATCAACCTGTGCGCCAGCAACACCCGCTTCGCCCAGCTGGAAGTGCAACGCGGTATCTTTCCCTTTGGCGGCGCCACCCTGCGCCTGCATCAGATCGCCGGCTGGGGCAATGCCATGCGCTGGCTGCTGACCGGCGACGAGTTCGACGCCCATGAAGCCCTGCGCCTGGGGCTGGTGCAGGAAGTGATGGCCAGCGAAGACTTGCTGCCCCGGGCCCTGGCCCTCGCCGAACGGATCGCCCGCCAGGCGCCACTGGGGGTTCAGGCGACCCTGATGTCGGCCCGGCAAGCCCGGCTCGAAGGGGAAACCGCGGCAGCCCGGGGATTGCCGCCGCTGGTGAAGAAACTGTTGAACAGCGAGGACGCCAAGGAAGGTGTGCGCGCTATGGTCGAGAAGCGACCGGGGGTGTTCAAGGGGCATTGAGCCGTGAACGTGAAGCCCTATCGCGGGCAAGCCTCGCTCCTACAAGGATTGTGCGATCTGTAGGAGCGAGGCTTGCCCGCGATCCGCGAAGCGGCCAGCCGACTCAGGTCGCCGGCCGAATGCACTTGATCAACGACTGCAGCGAATACCCCAGGCGCGGCGCCAGGGCCTCGGCCCGGGCCTGCAGGCCGTCCATGTCCAGATCCTGCTCCAGGTCGGACGGCACGATCAGGATCACATTGCCCTCCTTCACCGGCAGCTCCCAGTAATGCCGATGGTAGAGCCCGCGCAACAAGGCCGCGCCCAGCGGCTTGCCATCGTCGGTGGCCCACTGGTTGATCACCAGCCAGCCGCCCGGGTTGAGGCGCTTCTGGCAGTTTTCCAGGAAGGTCCAGGCCAGGTGCCCGGCGCCCGGTCCGACATCGGTATAGAGGTCGACGAAAATCAGGTCCGCCGGCTCGGCGCTGTCCAGCAGCTCAAGCGCATCGCCTACGCGGATATAAAGACGCGGATCGTCATCCAGCCCCAGGTATTCGATGGCCAGGCGCGGCACGTCCGGACGCAGCTCGATGGCCTCGACATCTTCCAGTGGCAGAAACTTCAGGCAGGCCTGGGTCAGGGTGCCGGCGCCCAGGCCGAGAAACAGTGCGCTCTCGGGCTGCTCATGGCACAACGCGCCGATCAGCATGGCCCGGGTGTAGTCGTACTCCAGCCAGCTCGGGTCGGCGGTGAACACGCAGCTCTGCTCGATGGCATCGCCAAATTCGAGGAAGCGGTAATCCGCCACTTCGAACACCCGGATCATGCCGAACTCATCGTGCACTTCGGCGAGCAGACGCTCGACGCGCTCCTCAGTCATCTCTTCTCCTAGCCGCGACGGGGCTCAACCTGGCCATCGCGATAAACCGGCCGCTCGGCGCCGAGCGGGAAAGGCGCGATTGTCCGCGAACCGACGGGAACAGGTCACGCACTAATTGCTGGTAAAATGCCCGCCCGACCTTCAGACACCCGAGTCCATGATGAGCCAACCCTGGAGCCCTGACAGCTGGCGCGCCCTGCCGATCCAGCAACAACCCGCCTACCCCGACGCTGCTCACCTGTTGCAGGTCGAGCAGACCCTGGCCAGCTATCCGCCCCTGGTGTTTGCCGGTGAAGCCCGGGAGTTGCGCCGCCAGTTCGCCGAGGTGACCCAGGGCCGCGCCTTTCTGTTGCAGGGTGGCGATTGCGCCGAGAGCTTCGCCGAATTCTCCGCGGCGAAGATCCGCGACACCTTCAAGGTCCTGCTGCAGATGGCGATCGTCATGACCTTCGCCGCCGGCTGCCCGGTGGTCAAGGTCGGGCGCATGGCCGGGCAATTCGCCAAGCCGCGCTCGGCCAATGACGAAACCATCGGCGGCGTGACGCTGCCGGCCTATCGTGGCGACATCGTCAATGGCATAGGTTTCGACGCGAAAAGCCGGGTGCCGGACCCGGACCGCCTGCTGCAGTCCTACCACCAGGCCACCGCCACCCTGAACCTGCTGCGCGCCTTTGCCCAGGGCGGTTTTGCCGACCTGCATCAGGTGCACAAATGGAACCTGGACTTCATCGCCAACTCCGCCCTGGCCGAGAAGTACAGCCAGTTGGCCGACCGTATCGACGAAACCCTGGCCTTCATGCGCGCCTGCGGCATGGACAGCTCGCCGCAGCTGCGCGAGACCAGCTTCTTCACCGCCCACGAAGCGCTGCTGCTGAACTATGAAGAAGCCTTCGTCCGCCGCGACAGCCTGACCAACGACTACTACGACTGCTCGGCGCACATGCTGTGGATCGGCGACCGCACCCGCCAGCTCGACGGCGCCCATGTCGAGTTCCTGCGCGGGGTGAACAACCCGATCGGGGTCAAGGTGGGCCCGAGCATGAACCCCGAGGATCTGATCCGCCTGATCGACATCCTCAACCCGAGCAACGATCCGGGCCGCCTGAACCTGATCGTGCGCATGGGCGCGAACAAGGTCGGCGACCACCTGCCGCAACTGATCCGCGCGGTAGAAGGTGAAGGCAAGCAGGTGCTGTGGAGCTCCGACCCGATGCACGGCAATACCATCAAGGCCAGCACCGGCTACAAGACCCGGGACTTCGCGCAGATCCTCACGGAGGTGAAGCAGTTCTTCCAGGTCCACGAGGCCGAGGGCAGTTATGCCGGTGGTATCCATATCGAGATGACCGGGCAGAACGTCACCGAGTGCATCGGTGGCGCACGGCCGATTACCGAAGACGCGTTGTCGGATCGCTACCACACCCATTGCGACCCACGGATGAACGCCGATCAGTCCCTGGAGCTGGCGTTCCTGATTGCCGAGACCTTGAAACAGGTCAAGCGCTGACCCCGTAGCGATCGATCATCCGCAACGCTGCCGGATGATCGATCGCTCGCAATGCCGTTCAAAGAAAAGCCCGCAAGCGCTGGGCGCTGGCCCTCGGGCAATTGAGCTGGACCTCGGCCAGGCCCAGCCAGTCGGCCATGCGCCGCAACTGCCCCGCCAGGGCCTGCATCCCCTGCTCGTCCAATCCCGATTCTTCTTCATGCACGGCATGCACTGCCAGGCGCCCCTGCGCGCGCTCCGCCCGCAGGTCGACCCGCGCGGCGATGCGTTCGTGGTGCAGGAACGGCAACACGTAATAGCCATACACCCGCTTGTGCCGCGGTGTGTAGATCTCCAGGCGGTAGTGGAAATCGAAGAGACGCTCGGTGCGGCTGCGCTCCCAGATCAACGAATCGAAGGGTGACAGCAAGGCGCTGACTGCCACGCTGCGCGGCACCTTCACCTGCGGCAGGCAATAGGCTGGTTGCTTCCAACCCTCCACTTCGCAGGCCAGCAACTCGCCGTCCTCCAGCAACTCCGCCAATCGAGCCCGACTGTCTGCCAGCTCCAGACGGAAGTAATCGCGCAGATCCTTCTCGGTGGCCACGCCCAGGGCATTCGCCGCATGCAGCAACAACCCACGCTGAGCATCGGCCTCGCTGAGCGCCGGCTGTTGCAGGATGCGCGAAGGCAGCACCCGCTCCGGCAAGTCGTACAAGCGCTCGAACCCACGCCGGCCCGCGACCGTCACCTCACCGGCAGCGAACAGCCATTCCAGCGCGTGTTTCTCCGCGCTCCAGTCCCACCAGGGGCCGGCGCGCTCCTCGCGGGTCGACAGGCTGCCCGCGCCAAGAGCTCCCTGCTCCTCGACCGCGGCCAGCACCCGGCGGATGGTCGCCTGCTGTTCCTGGCCGAAACGCGCCAGCTGCTGGTAAATCCCCTGCCCCTGGCTGGCCCGCTGCATGCGCCAGCGCATCAGCGGGTACAGCGACAACGGCAGCAACGAGGCTTCATGCCCCCAATATTCGAACAAGGTGCGCTGGCGCCCCTGGCTCCAGGCGGCCTGGTCCAGCAGTGGTGCGGGATAGTCGCCAAGGCGGGAAAACAGCGGGAGGTAGTGCGAACGCACCAAGGCATTGACCGAATCGATCTGCAAGACACCCAGGCGCTCGATCAGACGATTGACCTGGGCCGGCCGGATCGTCGCAGGCGCCTGCCGCCCGGAAAAACCTTGGGCGGCCAGCGCCAGACGCCGGGCCTGCTTGAGGGAAAAGGACAGTTCTGCGGGCATGGCAATCTCCTTGTCTGCCCGCAAACTACCTCAGTGAGAAGTGGCTTGTGTAGCGCCTTGACGCTCATTTGTGCATCGGGTCGTCCCAGAACGGCCGCACGCTTTCCTGTTCCACATCGGCACGGCTGAGGCCGATGTCCTTCAGCGCCTCGTCACTCATGCCGGCCAGCATCAGGCGTTCGCGGTGGAGTGCATGCCAGCGGACCATCCTGTGCAGCAGGGACCGCAAAGCAAGCTCATGCCAGGGGAACCGGTGAGCCAGTACATAACCTTTTTGACCTTTCATCGTCTTGTCCTCCAGTGGGGATGGCTCCAGTCTCCGCCCAGGACTAAGATCAATCCAACGAATGTTTCTTATGCAATACATCTCGGAGTTTGATGAATTGTCCAGCTACCCAAGCATTGATACCGAGGTGCTGCGCACCTTTGTCGCCATCGCCGACCAGGGCGGTTTCACCAAGGCCGGGGAACAGGTCAATCGCACCCAGTCCGCAGTGAGCATGCAGATGAAACGGCTCGAGGAAGACGTGCTGCAACGCCAGCTGTTCCAGCGCGACGGGCGCCAGGTGCGCCTGACCGCCGAAGGCCAGGTACTGCTGGGCTACGCGCGGCGCATCCTGAAACTGCACAGCGAGGTGTTCAATACCTTGCGCGAACCGCACATGGTCGGCACCGTGCGCATCGGTACGCCGGACGATTACGTGATGCGGTTTCTACCGGGGATCCTGTCGCGTTTCGCCCAGGCCTATCCCCTGATCCAGATCGAAGTGCATTGCGAGTCGTCCCGGCAACTGCTGCAACGCCAGGACCTGGACCTGTCCATCGTCACTCGCGAACCAGGCAGCGAAATCGGCCAGTTGCTGCGCAAGGAGCGGTTCGTCTGGGCCGAGGCCCAGGGTTTCTGCCCCCATGAACAAACGCCGATCCCCCTGGCCATGTTCAACAGCGACTGCTTCTGCCGGCAGTGGGCCTGCAATGCCCTGGACGCCGCCGGGCGCGATTACCGCATCGCCTATAACAGCTCCAGCCTGTCGGCGCTGATGGCCGTGGTCAGCGCCGGGCTGGCGATCACCGCGCAGCTGGAAAGCCTGATCACCCCGGACATGCGTATCCTCGGCACCGCCGAAGACCTGCCGCTATTACCCGAGGCCAGCATCATGCTGGTGCGTAACCTCAATACGCCCTCGCCTATCACCGAATGCCTGGCCGAGCACATAGTCGAAGGCTTCAAACTTTAAGGGCGAGCATCACCGCGCAGACCACCAGGAAAGCGCAGAACAGCCCGCGCAGCACTCGCTCGGGCAAGGCATGGGCGATTTTCACGCCCCAGCTGATGCTCAGCAGCCCGCCCGCCGCCAAGGGCAGGCCGATCATCCAGTCCACCTCCCGATGCACGCCGTAGGTGACCAGCGTCACCCCGGTGCTGGGCAGTGCCAGGGCCAGCGACAAACCCTGGGCGACCACCTGGGTGGTGCCGAACACGCTGGTCAGCACCGGCGTGGCCACCACCGCGCCACCGACGCCGAACAGCCCGCCCATGGCCCCGGAGGCCGCCCCCAACACACCGAGCCAGGGCCAGGGGTAACGCAACTGCGCCGAAGCCGGGGCACTGGCCAGGAACATGCGCAACAGGTTGTAGGCGGACAGCGTCACCAGAAACGCGACGAAACCGATCCGCATGGCCTGGGCATCGATCCCCACCGCCCAGATCGAACCGAGCCAGGCGAAACAGAAGCCCATCACCGCCAACGGCAGCGCATGGCGCGCTTCGATCCGATTGCGCTGGTGATAACGCCACAAGGCGAGCATCACGTTGGGCACCACCATCACCAGTGCCGTACCTTGGGCGACCTGCTGGTCCAGCCCGAACAACACGCCCAGCACCGGAATCGCGATCAGGCCGCCGCCGATCCCGAACAAACCGCCCACCGTGCCCAACGCCGCGCCCAACACCAGATACATCGCTAAATCGATCAAAGCCGTTCTCCTCACCTCAGGCCTTGCATGCTACGCAGTCGGCCCTAGCAGGGAAACGCACAGCAACGCACAATGGCTTTGCCAATTTCGCACAGGCAAATGCCCGCCATGAATCCCAATGCCCTTACCGAACAGCTCGGCCTGTTCCTCGATGTCCTGGAAGCCGGAAGTTTTTCCGCAGCCGCGCGCCGGCATCCCTTGACCCCCTCGGCAGTGGCCCGGCGCATCGACAGCCTGGAAAACGCCGTCGGCAGCAAGCTGTTCATGCGCACCACCCATGCCGTGGTGGCCACGGCGGCCGGCCAGGCCTTCGCCGAACGCGCCCGGCGCATCGTCGCCGAGCTGCAGCTGGCCCGGGCGGAAGCGGTGTCCCTGAGCCATGCGCCGGAAGGCCTGATCCGCATCGACGCCCCGGCGGCATTCGGCCGCCGGCACCTGGCACCGGCCATCGCCGATTTTCTGATGCTCTACCCGGGGCTGGATGTGCAGTTGCACCTGATCGACAGCTTCGTCGATATGCAGGGCTCGCACCTGGGCAAGGTCGACCTGGTGCTGCGTGCCGGGCAAAGGGTCGATACGCGCATGGTCGCGACCTCGCTGGCGAGCATCGTGCGCATCGCCTGCGCCAGCCCGGCCTACCTCAAGCTTCGCGGCACCCCGGTGCACCCCGCCGAACTGAGCCAGCACGATGGCCTGGACTGGGACGGCCTGGCCCCGCTGTTCGCCTGGCGCTTCGAGCTGGATGGACAGTTGCAAACCCACCGCCCACAGCGCATCCGCATGAGCGCCAACAATGCCGAGGCCCTGTTGTCCGGCGCCCTGGCCGGGCTGGGGATCGCCCACCTGCCGACCTGGCTGGCCAGCGAATACCTGCTGCGCGGCGAACTGCTGCCGCTGTTCTGCGAAGCCGGCCTGCCCAAACCGGAAAGCGCTGGCATCTACGCCCTGCGCCTGGAACAGCACACCAATGCCCGCAGCCGCCTGTTGCTGGAATACCTGAAGACCCGTTTCAGCCCGATACCGCCCTGGGATCTGGCCCTGCAGAGCGCCATGGGCTGAAGGCGGCAAGAATTATCTGGCGCATTAAAGATTCGCCCGCTAGATTCAGAACCAGTATCGACCAAGGCCCGACCATGACCACTCAACGCCCCCCCCTGGAAAAGTGCGACGACCTGCTGCTGGATAACCAGCTGTGTTTCGCCCTGCATTCGACTTCGCTGCTGATGACCAAAGTCTACAAACCGCTGTTGCAGGAGCTGGGCCTGACCTATCCCCAGTACCTGGCGATGATGGTGCTCTGGGAACAGGACGGCCTGACCGTCGGCGAGATCAGCAGCCGCCTGCTGACCGATCCCGGCTCATTGACGCCTTTGCTCAAGCGTCTGGAAGCCGAGGGACTGCTGAGCCGTACCCGCAGCCGCGAAGACGAACGGGTGGTGATTATCGAACTGACCGATCAAGGCCGTGCTCTGCATGACCGGGCACGCGGCATCCCGCAGTGCATCCTCGGCGCCAGCGGCCTGGCCCTGGAGCAATTGCACAAACTGCAGGCCGACCTGCTGAACCTGCGCGGCCATCTGCAAGACAGCCTGTAACGGCGCCATCGCGAGCCCGCCCACGGCATGAGCCGGCTCGCGACTCCCTCCCTTTCGGCACACCGATCGACGTGTCGAAGAAAAAATCTCAGAGAAAAATATTATTCAAATCATCCGGTTAGCTCAAAACCGGGAGCTTTTTGCGCATTTCTTCAAAAAATTATCTTGCGCGCAAAATATTTGAACGATACATTTATTTCGCACTTAGTTAGCGCACAAACATTTAGCGCAAAATATCAAAACCCAAGAGGCTCATACCATGCAAACTCTCTATACCGCAGTCGCAACCGCTACCGGTGGCCGTGATGGCCGCGCCGTCTCCAGCGACAACATCCTCGACGTCAAACTCTCCACCCCCAAGGAACTGGGCGGTGCCGGTGGCCAGGCGACCAACCCCGAGCAGCTCTTTGCCGCCGGTTACTCCGCCTGCTTTATCGGTGCCCTGAAATTCGTCGCCAGCCAAAGCAAACGCAAGATCCCGGATAACGCCTCGATCACCGCCCATGTCGGCATCGGCCAGATTCCTGGCGGCTTCGGCCTGGACATCGACCTGCACATCAGCCTGCCCGGCCTTGAGCAGAGCGATGCGCAATCCCTGGTCGAAGCGGCCCACCAGGTCTGCCCTTACTCCAACGCCACCCGCGGCAACGTCGACGTCCATCTGCACGTGACCGTCTAACCCAGCCACGCACCGCCCAGGAGACGAACATGAGCACCTTCAGCAAAGCCTTGACCGCCAGCCTTCTCGCTCTGTCCATCAACACGGCGTTCGCCGAAGGCGGGGTCGAACACGACACCCAGGCGTTCCTCGACGCCTTGAACGCGGGCACCGGCAAGCCGCTGGAACAACTGCCTGCGAAAGAGGCGCGAGCCGTGCTGGTCGGGGCCCAGGCCGGGGTCAAGCTGACGCTGCCCAAGGCGGATGTCAGCCAGAAGACCATCGAGGTCGACGGCCAGGCCATCAACCTGACCATCGTCAGGCCGGCCGGGGTGAAAGGCACGTTGCCGGTGTTCATGTTTTTCCATGGCGGCGGCTGGGTGCTGGGGGACTTCCCAACCCACGAGCGCCTGGTGCGGGACCTGGTGGTGGGCTCTGGAGCGGCGGCGGTGTTCGTCAACTACACGCCGTCTCCGGAAGCCCATTACCCGGTGGCGATCAATCAGGCTTACGCGGCGACCCGCTGGGTGGCCGAACACGGCCGGGAAATCAATGTCGACGGCAAGCGCCTGGCCGTTGCCGGCAACAGCGTCGGCGGCAACATGGCGGCCGTGGTCAGCCTGATGGCCAAGGACAAGGGCACGCCGGCGATCCGCTTCCAGCTGCTGCTGTGGCCGGTCACCGACGCGAATTTCGAGACCGCGTCGTACCACCAATATGCCGAGGGGCACTTCCTCACCAGGAACATGATGAAGTGGTTCTGGGACAACTACACCACCGATGCCTCGCAGCGTAACGAGATCTACGCCTCACCGTTGCGCGCCACCAGCGCCCAGCTCAAGGGCCTGCCGCCCGCGCTGATCCAGACCGCCAGTGCCGACGTGCTGCGCGACGAAGGCGAAGCCTATGCCCGCAAGCTGGACGAAGCCGGCGTGACGGTCACCTCGGTGCGCTACAACGGGATGATCCACGATTACGGCCTGCTCAACGTGGTCAGCCAGGTGCCCGCGGTACGCTCAGCGCTGCTGCAGGCCTGCGAAGAGCTCAAGCAACATCTGAAGTAAGGGGCTGGATCTGGCAACGAAGCGCCCTGCCATAAAAGTTCCAGCCACAAAAAAGCCCGACTCGATGGTCGGGCTTTTTCATACGCGAGGATTCAAGCAGGGCTTAAACCTTGGCGCGGCCTTTGTAGGAGCCGCCTTCGCGAGTGTCGATCTCGATCCAGTCGCCGATTTCGATGAAATCGGCAACGCTCAGCTCGGTACCGTTTTTCAGTTTGGCAGGCTTCATCACCTTGCCCGAAGTGTCGCCGCGAGCGGAACCTTCGGTGTAGTCAACCTGGCGCACGATGGTGGTCGGCAGGTCAACGGAAACCAGACGCTCTTCGAAGAACACGGCTTCGCAAACGTCGGTCATGCCTTCTTCGATGAACGGCAGAACGGCTTCGATGTCTTCAGCGTTCAGCTCGTACATGGTGTAGTCGGAGGTGTCCATGAACGTGTAGGTGTCGCCGCTGATGAACGACAGAGTCGCTTCTTTGCGATCCAGGATCACGTCGTCCAGCTTGTCGTCCGCACCGTAAACCGGTTGGGGGGTTTAAACCGTAAGCAGGTTGTTTAGCTTTGTGGTGATTAAAGGGCGGGTAACACAGATAGGTAG